>DOIS01000003.1 GCA_003511785.1 Paracoccaceae bacterium | reverse complement strand
GGGCAGCTCCGTCGGGCTCAGCTGCTTGAGCCTGTAGCCCTTGATCAGACGCGGTTCAGTTTTGGACATCGACGGCTTCCATGATCGTGTCGATGAACAGAGCCGAAAGCGCGCCGAGGGTCCGGTTCACCGCCTCGATCCCGTCGTGGTCTTCCGGCACCGTGATCTCCGCATCGTCGGACAGCACCGTGTCGCCCGCCGCGACGAACCGCGCGCCCGCCTCGATGCCATCCGGCAGAACCAGCACGTTGACCAGCGCTTCCGCGTCAAAGGCGCGGCGGCAGGCGGCGCGCAGCGCGGTCGCCACCGAAGGCCAATCCTCTGCGACCCGCCCGGCATCGGGATGGGTGGCGGGCAGCACCATAAGCACCACGCGCCGGAAGTAGTCGCCGGGCCGGTGCCCGAGATCCTCGGCATGACCAAGTCGCCCGGTGCCGACCCGAAGCCGCGTGTGCAGCCGTTCCACGCCGGTCTTGACCAACGCCCGCACGGTCTCGTCAATGCCCGCATCCCCGCCGATCCCGTTCGCCCGCCCGCTCAGCGTATCTGCGAAGCTTGGCAGCAACCCCGCCTCGAACAGCCTTCGGCGCCGGAAGAGGCCTTCCATCCGGGTTGGGTCCAGCCGCTTCTGCTCGGGCGCGGTCTCGACCCGGATCACGTCGGCATTGAGGCCGATCGGGACCTGTTCCGCCCAGATCAGATCGCTCTTGGCGAGCCCCGCCTGGGCCAGCCATATCTGAAGCCGGATCGCCGCATCGGCCCATGCGGCCTTGGCCACCGCGCTGGCCGGGTCGCGTGCCTGCCGGTCGCACAGGCAGAAGGACAAGAGGTCGCGCTTGGGCTGCCGGAACGGCGGGCGGTGCCGCACCAGAACCCCCTCGTGCAACAGCCGGTTGGCGATCAGCTCGGGCGGCAGGATCAGCTCCGACAACATCGCGTCCGGCAGGTCTTCGAGCTGGGTCGTCACCCGTATCCCGGCCACGCCACCCTCCTTGGGCCGGATCCCGGAACGCTTGCGGTCCGAGACCGAACGCGAGCGCTGCCGCCGGCGCCGCAGCCGGAAGCTTTCGGGAAAGTCCGGCTCAGCCTCGAACATCAGTCGGCACAAGAGCGGTTCCTGTTCCGGCATCACCTGCGGCCGGCCCAGCTGCCGCCCGATCTGCCCGGCGCGGCGCTCGGCCTGGAGCAAGGCCGCGCCATGCAGCCGCACCGCTGTTTCGGCCCAGAACCCCTGCCCCATCCGGTCGCCATCCGTCAGAAGCCGGGCGACCTCGACCTCGAACCGGGCCGCCCAATCCGTCTCCAGCGCTCCCTCCCCGGCCGCGAGATCCGCCTCACCGCACAGCTGCGCCGTCCCGCAGGCTACGGCGGCGCGGCGCAGGACCGGCTCGGCCACCACCTTGCGGAAGGCCGCCACCGCGCCTGCCCAGAACTGGGTGCCACCGATCACCCGCGCCATGCCCACCGCCTCGCCCGCACGCAGGAACGCCTGCCCCCAGACCGGGGACGCAGCCGGGACCGGGGCCTCCTCCAAGGCGGCCAGGGCGCGGGCGAGCTTCGGGGGCAGCGGCACGTGGCGCTCGGCAAAGGCGGCCATCAGCGCCGCCGCCCGCCGCCCGGTGGGGTCCCCGCCCAGATCCGGGACGGTCCTGGTTATCCACAGCGCCATTCCCGCCATCAGGTCCCCATCAGGTGATCGGTCAGTTTGCGCACCGTGCTGTCATCCTCGGCGTCCAGCCCGTAGTCCAGAATCACCTTGAGATCCGCCGCGCCGATCCGCGCCTCCTCGGCCGCCTCCCGCGCCGACCGCAGCAACGCATTGGCAACCATCACACCGGCGAACTTGGCCAGCCGCCGGTTCGACATCTCCGACAGGTCGCGGCGGCGCAGCTCGGTGACCAGATCGGCCAGACGATGGAACAGCGGGTCGGTCTCCTCCACCCGCAGGGCTCCGTTCTCGGTCAGGCGGTCGACATCCAAACGATAGGTATCGAGCCGTCCCAGCAGGTCGGTGAAATCGGTATCGGTCTCTTCAAGCATGGCATGGGTCGCCTGCCAGGCCACCGCCATCATGTCGCCCAGCGTCTCGGCATCGGCCGACACGTTGCACACCCGGCTGCGCAGCAGGAACCGGTCATAGACCGCACCCAGCCCCTCCTCGCGCGGGGGGTGGTTCGAGGCCGCGAACAGCAGCTTCATCGGCACGTCGATCACCGTGCCCCGGTCGTGGAACTTGCGTTCGTTCATGAAGGTCAGAAGCGCGTTGAGGATCGCGCTCGAGGCGTTGAACACCTCGTCAAGAAAAACCACTTCGGCCTTCTGAATCATGCCCGAACTATCGCGCACGAATTCACGATGCACGGGATCGAACAGCTTGGCCAGATCAAAATATCCGAACAGCTCCGACGGTTCTGTGAACTGGGTCAGCAGATATTCGAAATAGCGCTCGTCCCGCCGCGCTCCCTGCCCGCCTTCATCCGCCTCTTCGCCCCCGATCAGCCCGAGCAGATCGCAGAAGGTCCGGGTCAGCCGTGATTTCGCCGTGCCGGGCGGGCCGATCATCACCATCGGCTCGGCGGTGAGCGACGCCAGCATCATGCATTCCACGGTCTTGTCCATCCCGTAGAACCGCGCCTTGAGCGCCTGCTCCAGCGCCACCACCTTGTCCAGCGTGTCCTTGTGCGTTCAGTAGAGCGCGTTCAGCGCCTGTGTCTCGAACATGTCCTGTCCCCCGCGCCTCGGTCCTTCATATCGTTCCGTTCAGCAACGCCTTGGCAAAGCCGGGGCAGCCCGCGCGCCAGCCGGGCCTCATCTGCGCCGGTTCCGTTGCCTCCGCATCTCCATCTTGATCCTCGGATACCCGTTTCGCGAACCCGGCAAGCTCCAGCATCCCGCGCAGCGGCGCGCTGGCCGAGGTCCGAACCGCTTCATGCAACATCCAGACATCCCAGAACCCGGCCCAACCCGCTGCGCAAAGCATCCGTCCCGCAGCCTTTCGCAGCGCACTCACGACCTCCGGCGGCAGGGTCTCGGGCAGCCCCTGTACCACCGCCAGAGCGGCGACCGTCGCCGGTTCCGGCACCGCCGTCGGCGGGCCGTCGGGATCGAACAGCACCCGCGACCGCAGCGACCGCCGCAACGCCCCCGCCACGTCCAGACGGAACCCGGCATCGCCATAGGCCGTGGTGATCAGCGCCTCGGCCAACAGGTCCCCGCCGGGCGCCGCGCCGCCCTCCGCCCGCCGCATCAGCCGCCGCCAGAGCGACCGCAGCCGGTCCACCGCCATGTCCACGCGGCGCGGCGGCACCGATCCGGCCAGCAATGCCCCGCCCACAGGCGACAAGGTCTGGGGGGTCGAAAACGGCATACCCTCGAGCGCCACACGCAGCCCGCGAGACACTACCTTAGACTGATCCGACCGGGTCCACAGCCAACCGCACAGCCCCGGAAACCCACCCAGAACCTCGATTTTTTTTCCGGTCAGGAAAGCATCGACAGCGGCCCGCCCGATCCTCTGCATGTCCCGGATCGCGGCCTCGGCCGATCCGATGTCGAACCGAATGTCCGAATGCCCGTTATGTGCTTGAATAACCGCCATTTCAGCCTTTTCGCCCGGAAATCCATAATGCCGCCGCAAGAAATGTAACAGCCAGGGAAATCATCCAAGA
Organism: Paracoccaceae bacterium; assembly: GCA_003511785.1. Lineage (GTDB taxonomy): Bacteria > Pseudomonadota > Alphaproteobacteria > Rhodobacterales > Rhodobacteraceae > UBA7951. Next base: position 1,800 of record DOIS01000003.1, on the reverse strand, counting down.
GTGGAAATACACATCTCGATCCCGAGCCGCAATGCGATCCGTGGCGGGCGCGGTCCGCGCCAGATCGACGCCCCCGCTCCGCGCCGCGATGGTCTCCAGCACCACCGCATCGACCCCGAAATCGAAGGTCTCGCCGCCGCCCGGTCCGCGCGTTGCGCCCGGCGCCAGGTCGATCGGGATGACCTGCGGCGGCCGGCCCGCCTCCTCCAGTACGAACCGCCCCGCCGCCGCGCGCTGCAACGCCGGCAGCGTCAGCTCGGCCCGGAACCGGCCCGGCGGCCCGACCGGGCGAAGGGCCAGCCCCAGGGTGCGCCCGTCATCCAGCCGAAAGCTCCCCGACAGCCCCGTCGCGGTGGGAGCGCCCCCGCCCGCCAGCACCACCACGTCCACGCCCAGCCGGTTGCCGGTCTGGCGCAGGCGGATGTCATACCGATCCTGCGCGTTCCAGCCCACCAGCCGGTCCAGCAGCGCCGCGACCTCGTCCGCCGGCGCGGCCTCCGGCACCGGCCCCAGAAACACCGCCGTCGCCACGCCCGGATGGGCCGGGTCGCGCCGGAAGGCCAGAACCGGGTCCGGCGGGGCGGAAGCGTGCAGCGATACAACTTCGGCGTCGATTCAGGGAAAGGCGGTGGCGATGCCGTCCACATCGTGCCCGATCAGAAGCGCCGTTTCTTCCACCGGGCGGGTCCTGAAGCGGCCCGGCCGGTAGAACCGCGTGCGCTCTTCCCGTTCGAAATACTCCAGCTTGAGCGCAGCGATGCCGCGCCCGCCCCGCAGCAGGATTTCCTGACCCCAGTCGGCAACCCCGCCGGGAAACGAAACGCCCTCTGTCGAAACAGCCGTCGTGAAACATTGAGGGCTGGTGCTGGGGGGGGCAAACCCTGCGTCCGAAATGAAGAAATAGGCGCAGTAATTCGATGCCAAACCCGCCGCCGCCCGCAATGTGCTGTCCGGCGCCGTGCCGCCCCCGGCCTGCAGGCGCCCCAGGAACGCCCGCGCCTCGGCCAGCGCCGCCGGGGTGGCGGCACGCTGCGAAAAGCCCGGCTCGGTGTGGTCGGAGAACGGCAGGATGGCCACCGAGTCCTTGGGCCTGAGCTGGTCGAGCACCCGCTCGGCCACCCCCCGCGCCACCGGAAGAGATCCGGACATCGAGCCGGATACGTCGATCATGATCACCACGTCCCGGCGCGGCGGATTGGCGAAGAACTTGCGAGGATCGCTGTCCACCGGCAGGACCGGCGACAGAGCGCTCTCGTTCCAGTCGGCGATCCGCTGCGGCGATTCCACGCTACCGCGCAGCCCGCCATTTACCAGAAACAGCCCGGTGCGCCGCACCGCCTTGAGCAGCGCCCTGTCATAGCCCGACGGAAAATCGGCCGGCGCCAGGCCGTCGATCACCATCAGGTCATAACGCGCAGGATCGGGAGGCGCGGCCGGGTCGGCGCGCTCCACGATCCAGCTTGTCGGATCGAGCCCGTCGAGCCAGGGCGCACGGCCGAAGGCGAGAACCCGCGCCGGCCCCCGCACCAGCGTATAGAGCGCCCGCGCCTGATCCCCGCCGTCCCCGGCAAAGCGCAGCCGCACATGGCGCAGCCCCCGCGCCTCGAACCGGGTGCCGAGCCGCACCGGCCGCAGCCGGTCGCTGTCGGGCACAGTCCGGGTTGCGGTGAAATCGCCGCGGGTCGCGGTCAATTCGCCTCCGCCCAGCACCGTGGCGCGGATCACCGCCTCATGCCCGACCTGCTGTTCCGGTCCCAGATCGGCGGCGACCAACCCCGCCCCCGGCACCGTCGAACCGCT
>DOIS01000046.1 GCA_003511785.1 Paracoccaceae bacterium | reverse complement strand
TGGGAGATCGTGCAGGCGGGCGCGGCCGAGCTGCTGGCACCCGGCCGGTATCGGCTGACCCGGCTTCTCCGCGGCCAGCGAGGGACTGAGGGCGCGATGGGCGATCCGACACCCGCAGGTGCCCGGGTCGTGGTGCTCGACGACAGCCTTGCCTCGCTGCCGATCGCCGAGGCCGATCTCGGCATCCCGCGGAACTGGCGCATCGGCCCGGCCAGCCGCCCGGTCAGCGACGAGACCTACTTGGCGCAGGCCTTCACGCTGGCAGGCGTCGGGCTGCGGCCGTTCTCCGTCGCCCACGTCGAGCAGCCGTGGCGAAAGCCCCGCATGCCCGGCGACCTGACGATCCGCTGGACACGCCGGTCCCGATCGCTCGCGGCCGACAACTGGGGCGGCCTCGAGGTGCCGATGGCCGAGGAGCAGGGGGTCGAGGGCGCGGTTCTGCGGCTGGGTTCGGGCGAGGAGATCGCGAGCACCGACCTGATCCGCGTGGTGGACGAGGCGCGGCAACTCAAGCGCGTGCTCGAGGCGTTCCCCACACATTACCCGCGCCACATCCTGGAACAGGCGGCGATCGCCGGCGCCTTCGTGCCGGGCGCGGTCGATGCCGACCTGCAAGGCGTGGCCGACCGCGTGGCCGAGCGGCTGGACATGATCGCGTTGGAATACGAGCGCGGCTGGCAGGGCCGGATCACCCAGGATCACGGCATCCGGCTGGCGCGCATCCTGCGCGGGGTAGAGGAGGTGCGCACGCTGGACGGGCCGATGCTGCGCTCGGGCGAGGCGCGCAAGACCGGCAGCTTCACCCAAAGCCTGATGGACAATTACGGCACCCCCGCCATGCTCAGCCGCAAGGACCGGCGCCAGGCGATCTATGGCCCGCTGGGGCTTCTCCGGGCGATCCTGGAGGAAGGCGAAAAGGGCCTGACCCTGCAACGCTACAAGGGGCTGGGCGAGATGAACCCGGATCAGCTCTGGGAGACCACGCTCGACCCCGACGCGCGCACCCTTTTGCAGGTGCGGGTCGAGGACATGGCCGAGGCGGACGACCTCTTCACCAAGCTGATGGGCGACGTGGTCGAGCCGCGCCGCGAGTTCATCCAGAAGAACGCGCTGAGCGTGGAGAATCTGGATTTCTGAGCCGATGTAGGGAAGCGGGTCCCAGCCGGCCAAAGGAAAGCCGCTCGGATCGGTCCGTGCTCTGGGGTGGCAAGGGCCATTGACGCCTGTGCCACCATAGAGTCAGGAAAAGCGGTCCGGCTGTCGGTTCTCCGCAGCGGGGATCTCTCACAGTCTGGCCGAAGAGACGCTACCCGGCCTTGGACCGGCGCCAGAACAGCGATTCCAGTGTATAGACCAGAATCGCCAGGCCGATGGCGCCCGCAGCGGCGACACCCAGCAGAACGATCACGTCGATCGGCCCGCCCACGTCCGAGAAACTCGAGCGCGTCATCTTCTGCACGAAGAGCACCGCCGCGATCGCGCCGAAGGGCATCGACAGCTGCGCCCACAGGAACTTGCGCCAGCTGACCGAGCGGTCGCGGATCAGCACGAAGATGTACAGCACGGTGATCACCGCCGCCACGGCCACCATCGCCCAGAACAGGGCCGGGCCGAACATTTCCTCGAAAACGGCGATCAGGGTGCCGAATGTTATGTCTTTCATTGTCTTACTCCTCCCCGGGTCAGGCCTGGCCGCGCAGCATTGCGTTATAGGTCGCCTTGAGCGCCACTTCCTTCATCAGCCAGCTGATCCACAGCTCTTCCAGCGGGGCGATCACCCCCGGGAAGCTGGGGACCAGATTGTTGTTGTAGTCGAACTCGGTCAGCATCGCGCGCCCGACCTGGGTGATGAGTGGGCAGGACGTATAGCCGTGATAGGCCGCGTCCGTGCGGTCCCCGGCGATCTGCGCCACAAGGTGGTCCTCTACGACCGGCACCTGCCATTTCACGCTGGCCGCCGTCTTGCCCTTGGGCACCCCGGCGATGTCGCCCAGCGCGAAGACTTCGGGGTGGCGGAGGTGCCGCAGGCTGTGCTTGTCCACTTCCAGCCAGCCCTGGTCCGTCCACTTATCGGCCCAGCTCAGGCCCGACTGGCGCACCACCTCGGGGGCACGTTGCGGCGGGATGATGTGGATGTAGTCATAGTCCATCTCCACCTCGAACCCGTCCTTGTCGCTGAAGCGCGCGCGTTTCGCGCCCGGGTCGATGGCCTTCAGAGTGTGCTGCATTGCGGTTCCGACGCCGCGATCATGGAACAGCATCCGCACCTTTTCCGACACGATGGGCACCGAGAACAGCGATTCCTGCGGCGCGGCATAGGTGATTTCCATCTTGCCGCGATTGCCGCCCCGGCGCGCGATGTCGTCGATCAGGAAGGTGTGTTTCAGCGGCGCGCCCGCGCATTTCATCTCGGTCTCGGGGCGGGTGAAAAGGCCGCGCCCGCCCTCCTCGGCGAACTTGCCCGCCGCCGCCCAGGTGCGGGCGGCATAGTCCGGCCCCGCATAAAGCGCGCCGATGCCGTTCTCGCCCACCATGTCGAGCGAGAACCCCTCGATCGCGTCATGGTCGAGCACCAGCCCGGTGGCGACGACCAGATAATCGTAGTCCAGCACCTCGCCCGATTCGAGCGCCACCTTGCGCGCCTCGGGGTCGATCTGGGCGGCCCAGGTCGGTTTCAGCTCGACTCCCGAGGGCAGCCAGTCGGCGGTCTGGCTCACCGAGTAGGAGGCCGGTTTGAGGCCCGCCGCGATCAGCGAGAAGCCGGGTTGATACCAATGCTCGACGCGTCCATCCACCAGGGTGATGCGCGCACCGTCCAGGCGATGCACCAGGCGGTTGGCCAAGGCCGTGCCGGCTGCGCCTGCCCCCAGGATCACGATATGCGCTTTGGTCGCGACCTGCGCGCGGGCGGGCGCGGCGGCGCCTGCCGCGGCCAGGGCGCCTGCACCGGCCGCAAGCGTCAGGAAACCCCGGCGGGTGGGGGCGATTCGGGTGTCGGTCATGCATGC
>DOIS01000045.1 GCA_003511785.1 Paracoccaceae bacterium | reverse complement strand
GCCGATGACGTGGTTGCCGCCTGGGGCACCCACGGCGCATACTTGGACCGCGGCCCTGCGGTGGCGGCGCTGCTGCGCGAGACAGGCACGCCGGTGCTGCATCTGGGGTCGAGCAAGGACGGGCACCCGAAACACCCGCTCTACATCGCCTACCGGCATGAGCCCCGGCCCTGGCTCCCGGAAAGCCCGGGTTAACCTTCTGTTCCGAAACGCTTTGACTCTAGCGTGGCGATCTGGCTCAATCGGCGGCGGTGGGCGCTGTGCGCGTGGAGTGATGGTATGTTCTGGCTGGCCGGTGTTCTGGGGCTGCTCGCGGTGAGCAGCGTGGCTTTTGTGGGCGAAGGCGACGACGCCGAGGCGGAGGACGCGGCCGAGGCCGGCGGAGATAACGGCTCGACCGAGGACGACACGCCGGGTGGTGGATTTCCGCTGCCATTGGGCGAGACTCTGCCGGAGACCGTCCCCACGGAGACCGCGGGCACACCAACGGAAACCGAAACGGACCCCTCTACGCCCATCGGGTCGGACCTGACCGGCGATGACAGTGCCGAAATCCTGTGGGGCGGCGGTGACGGCGACCTCATCTCCGGGGAGGGGGGCAACGATCAAATCAACGGCTATGACGGTGACGACGCGATTTCCGGCGGCGACGGCGACGACGTTCTCCTCGGCGACCTCGGCGACGACACGCTGGAGGGCGGCGACGGGGACGACCTGGCACATGGCGAGGCGGGCGACGACAGGCTGGCGGGCGGGGAAGGTGCGGACAGCCTGCATGGCCATTACGGCGCCGACACCCTGGTCGGTGGCGGTGGCGGCGATAGCCTGAACGGTGGGGCGGACGACGACCGTTTGAACGGCGGGGCGGGCAACGATGCGCTGCATGGCGGGCTGGGCGACGACACGCTGGCCGGCGGGTCCGGCGCGGACACGCTGTTCGGTGGCTGGGGCGACGACCTGGTGTCGGGGCGCGACGACAATGACGAGACCGATTATCTCAACGGCGGCGGCGACGACGATACGCTTGTCGCGGGAGCCGGCGACCTGTTGACCGGGGGTGAAGGGGCTGATCGGTTCGTTCTGGGAGACTGGCTCGAAGAGGGCAACGCGGCGGGGCTGATGGACTACGATGCGGAACAGGATCAACTGGTTCTGGTGTGGGAGTTGGACTCGGCTGATGGGCCTGAAATTGAGGTGGTGCCGGATCAAGCGACGCCGGGTCTCAACCACGTCCTGGTCAATGGCACCGAGATCGCCCAGGTCCATGGCAGCAGGTTCGGCGCCGGCGATATCGTTTTGGTTGACCCGGCAGACGCGCCCGCCTTCGGCTTGACGGGGTAACAGGCGCGCGGCGTGCCGAGCAGACAGCCAAGCCCTTCAACAGGGGCGGCAGATCTGGCGAAAGTAGTGTGCTGTGGCGTGGGTCCCATGCCAGCAACAAACCCTTTGCGATTTGCCGTGAAACCGCTTATACGCCCCCATCCGCCCGGGACAGTGTGCCCGGGGGAGCCTCTCCATGGGCCTGTGCTGGACGACATCCCGGCCTGCGCCATTCACTCGAACCCGTAAAGGAGACCCCGATGTCGATTACTGTCGAAGAAAAAGCCCGCGTCATGAAGGAGTACGCGACCAAGGAAGGCGACACCGGTTCGCCCGAGGTTCAGGTCGCTGTTCTCACCTCGCGCATCGCCACGCTGACCGAGCATTTCAAGACTCACAAGAAAGACAATCACGGCCGCCGCGGCCTGCTCAAGATGGTCGCCCAGCGCCGCAAGTTGCTGGACTATCTCAAGGCCAAGGACGAAGCGCGCTACCAGGATCTCATCAAGCGCCTGGGCCTGCGCCGGTAATCTCGGCCAGACGACAGCGCAAGCCGGTTTGTGTTTCGGAACGCCCGCCAATCGGTGGGCGTTTGTCGTACATGTCAGCATGTGCGAGCGGCGGCGGCGGGTCGAAACGAGGAAACCGGCCACACGTCTCCGTGCGGCCGGTTCCATCTTCGCTGCAATATTCTGAACTGTCAGGCGCCGGATTCTTCACGGATCAGCCGCGCGACCGAACGGCCGATCTCGTCGCTGGCCTTGATCGAAGGATGGATCATGTCGAGCGCGTGATAGGATCGGTCGCCCTCGGGCACGAGGTCGGCGAAAGACAGGAAATGCACTCCCTCGACCAGCTCGGCCATGCGGGCGATCCGGGCTTCCAACTCGTCCCCCTCGGTGCGGCAATGGTCGATCAGGGACCCCCGCCCGGGGCTGCGCAGATAGCCCAGATAGACCACCTGTGCGCCGGTTTCGCGGATTTTCATCACGTTCTCCACGATCTCGCCGCGCCGCCCCTCCGGCCCGATCAGCCGGTCGAGTTGGCCCTCGCAGAGCATGCAGCCGCAGCCGATCCACAGATCGTTGCCGCCACCGTTCAGGACGACCCAATCCCAGTCTCCGGGGCGATACTGTTTGCCGATGCGCATCCCCAAGGCCCCCGAAATCGGCAACGGATAAAGCACACGGGCCCCCGAGACGGCCGGGCTTTCGACGGTGGCACCAAGGTCTTCGGCGATCACGTGAGGGATGGATTTGCCGATTGCGCCATGCCAGGCCATGAAACTGTCGCCCATGGCCAGCACGCGAAGCGGCTCTTCGCGAGGAATGTCGTTCAGCGAGATTTCGTTGCGGCTGACCGTTTCAGCGCAGCCCGAGACCAGAAGGCCGAGGGCAAGGGCGGATGCGAGACGCATCAGGGGCTTCATCATGGTGTGCTCTACCTTCGTTCCAAACTTGCCGCCGCACCCCGGGAAGCCCCCAACCCAGTGCGCGGCGGTGCCACATTTCCGCCAGAAATCCGCCGCGATAACCACGGCAGAATCGGCAACAGAGTATTTCCTGGCTCAAGGTCTAGCACGGTTTCCAATGTTTTCAGAGTCTTGGATGTGCGCCTTGGGTCCGAGGCCGAGCCGGACCGCGCCGTCCGCATGGACAATACCGCCGGCAGGCAACTGACTGTTGCCACAAAAGCGCCCTGATCCCGGGCGAGGACCCGCTCGCCCGGCGGCATCTGCCTTCTTTCCAAAGCACGCGTTTTGCTGTATGGCCGCGAAATCAGAGACGTGGTGTCAGATCCCGGCACCGTGAAAGCAAGATGGAAGGGATCGGCGGCAATGGGGCCGCCAATCAATCGGAGACCCGGGATGCGCCCGGGAGCGCTCCATACAGGATACGCAGATGTTCAACGTGACGACGAAAACGATGCAGTGGGGCGAAGAAACGCTCACGCTGGAAACGGGCAAAGTTGCCCGTCAGGCCGACGGCTCGGTCGTGGCCACCCTGGGCGAGACCTCGGTTCATGCCGCGGTGACCTTCGCCAAGGAACCCAAGCCCGGTCAGGATTTCTTTCCGCTGACCGTGCATTACCAGGAGAAATACTATGCCGCGGGCAAGGTGCCCGGCGGCTTCTTCAAGCGCGAGGCGCGCCCGACCGAAAAGGAGACGCTGACCGCGCGCCTGATCGACCGGCCGATCCGCCCGCTTTTCGTGCCGGGCTTCAAGAACGAAGTGCTGGTGATGTGCACCGTGCTGAGCCACGACCTGGTCAACGACCCGGACATGGTGGCGATGATCGCCGCCTCGGCCGCGCTGACCATCTCGGGCGTGCCGTTCATGGGCCCGATTGCCGGCTGCCGCGTGGGGTATGAGGATGGCGACTACATCCTGAACCCGCAGGTGGACGACATGCACGACCTGCGCCTCAAGCCCGAGCAGCGCCTGGACCTGGTGGTGGCCGGGACCAAGGACGCGGTGATGATGGTCGAATCCGAAGCCTATGAGCTGACCGAGGAGGAGATGCTGGGCGCGGTGAAATTCGCGCATGAGCAGATCCAGCCGGTGATCGACCTGATCGTGAGCCTGGCCGAAGAGGCCGCCAAGGAGCCTTTCGACTTCCAGCCCCCGGATTACGCGGTGCTCTATGCCGACGTGGTCAAGCTGGGCGAGCAGAAGATGCGCGACGCCTACGCGATCAACGACAAGCAGGAGCGCCAGGCCGCCGTCGCCAGCGCCAAGGCCGAGATCATCGAGGGCCTGAACGATGAGCAGAAGGAAGACCCGAACCTCGGCGCCGCGCTGAAGAAGCTGGAATCCACCGTGCTGCGTTCGGACGTGGTCAAGAACGGTCGTCGCATCGACGGTCGCGCGCTGGACCAGGTGCGTCCGATCGTGTCGGAAACCGGCCTGCTGCCGCGTACCCACGGCTCGGCGCTGTTCACCCGGGGCGAGACCCAGGCGCTGGCCGTGACCACGCTGGGCACCGGCGATGACGAGCAGTTCATCGACGCGCTGCACGGCAACTTCAAGTCCAACTTCCTGCTGCACTACAACTTCCCGCCCTACTCGGTCGGTGAAGCGGGTCGCGTGGGCCCTCCGGGCCGCCGCGAGATCGGCCACGGCAAGCTGGCCTGGCGCGCGCTGCAGGCGGTGCTGCCGGCACCGACGGACTTCCCCTATACCATCCGCGTGGTCTCCGAGATCACAGAATCGAACGGCTCGTCCTCCATGGCTTCGGTCTGTGGCGGCTCGCTGTCGATGATGGATGCGGGCGTTCCTCTGAAATCGGCCGTGGCGGGCGTGGCCATGGGCCTGGTGCTGGAAGAGGACGGCTCCTACGCCGTGCTGACCGACATCCTCGGCGACGAGGATCACCTGGGCGACATGGACTTCAAGGTGGCTGGCACCGAGAAGGGCATCACCTCGCTTCAGATGGACATCAAGGTGGCCGGCATCACCTCCGAGATCATGGAAAAGGCGCTGGCCCAGGCCAAGGAAGGCCGTCTGCACATCCTGGGCGAGATGAACAAGGCGCTTTCCGGCGCGGGTGAGTTCAGCGTCCACGCGCCGCGCATCGAGACCATGCAGATCCCCACCGACAAGATCCGCGAAGTGATCGGCTCGGGTGGCAAGGTCATCCGCGAGATCGTCGAGGTCTCGGGCGCCAAGGTGGACATCAACGACGAGGGCATCATCAAGATCGCCTCGCCCAACGGTGACGCCATCCAGAAGGCTTATGACATGATCCACTCGATCGTGGCCGAGCCCGAGGTTGGTGAGATCTACAAGGGAACGGTGGTCAAGATCGTCGATTTCGGCGCCTTCGTGAACTTCTTCGGCAAGCGCGACGGTCTGGTGCATGTCAGCCAGATCGAAAACCGCCGCCTGAACCATCCTTCGGACGTTCTGAAGGAAGGCCAGGAGGTCTGGGTCAAGCTGCTGGGCTTCGATGATCGCGGCAAGGTGCGCCTGTCGATGAAGGTCGTGGACCAGGAGACCGGTCAGGAAGCGGCCAAGTCGGACGCGTGAACCCGACCGTCACAATGTGAGCATCCAGGATGCCGCCCCCGCTCGTCGGGGGCGGCATTCCGCAATTCAAGGACCGACAGTCCGCATGCCGTGCCCGGCTGCGACGTCGGGGCGGTGCCCGAACCGTCGAGCGGTCGGGCCAGGGTGAGGGAAAGAACCATGCAAGCACCCCGCAAGCATCCCCTGCGCGGCCTCCGCCGTCTCTGGCATCGCGCGGTCGGAACCAAACTTCTGCGTCATTACGGCGTGCTCGTGCCGACCGATCCGGCACTCGTGCCCAAGACGGTGCGCAATGGCGTGTTCACCGGCCAATATGAGGCTGTCGAAGCCGAGATGGTCCGCGCCTCGGTCAAACCCGGCGACCGGGTGATGGAGGTCGGAACCGGCAGCGGCTTCGTTTCGGTCCTGGCGGCAAAGATCGTGGGCGCGGAAAACGTGACCTCCTTCGAGGCCAATCCCGCCATGGAGCCGCTGATCCGGCGCACCTATGAGGCGAACGGGATCGCGCCCACACTCAAGATGAAGGCCGTCACGCTGAACGGCGCGCCGCTGACCTTCTTCGCCGCCGACAATCTCGTCTCCTCGTCGAAATTCGACCGCCAGCTTGAGGGACGCGAAGTCAGCGTCGAGAGCGTAGCGTTCCAGGAGACGTTGAAGGCTCTGAAACCGAGCGTCATCATCATGGACGTGGAAGGCGCCGAGATCGAACTGCTGACCGGCGTCGATCTGGCGGGCGTGACGAGGATTATCGTGGAGACCCACCCGCAGATCACCGGCGAGGCGTCGGTAGATGCGTTGTTGGCCCATCTCAACGCGCAAGGTTTCGAGACCCGCGCGCATCTGCAAAAGAACGCCCTCTTGGTGCGGGAGGGCTGAGCCATGGCCGGCCCGCGCGTGCTCCATATCCATTTCGGCAAGGAAGGCGGCGCCGAACGGTTCTTCGTGGCGCTGACCCGCGCGCTGGACAGCCGCGGGGTCGAGCAGCGTTTCATCATCCGCGGCGGGCAGAGCTGGGAGCCTGACATCGCCGCGTTGGGGCCGGTGATCCACGGCAATTTCTCGCATTTCATCCGCCTTACCGGGGTGATGCAGTTGCGCCTCTGGCGCCTTTGCCGACAGTGGCGTCCCGACGGCATCCTCGCCTGGATGCCCCGGGCGGCGCGCCTTCTGCCGGCCTATCCCGGGGCGGTGAAGGCCGTGCGGCTGGGCGATTTTCCCACCCATCTGCGGTATTTCGGGAACTGCGACGTGGTGGTCGGCAATATCCCCGCGATCGGGGAGCATGTGCGCAATCTGGGCTGGACCGGCGAGACGCGCACCATCTCGAATTTTCCCCGTCCGGTGGTTCCGCAGCCGGTAAGCCGGGCCGCACATGACACGCCCGAGGACGCGTTTCTCGTGGTCGCGGGCGGCCGCTTCGTTCCCCGCAAGGGGATGGACGTCGCCCTGAGGGCCGTCGCCCAGGTGCCCGGCGCATGGCTGTGGCTCTTGGGCACCGGCGGGCAGGAAGACGCGCTCAAGGCGCTGGCGGCCGAATTGGGTATCAGCGACCGGGTCCGGTTCGTTGGCTGGGTGCCCGAGGCGATCCATCACATCGCTGCTGGTGATGCCTTCGTCATGCCCTCGCGGCATGAGCCGCTGGGCAACATGCTGCTGGAAGCGTGGCGCGCAGGCGTGCCGTCGATCTCGACCCGCTCGGAAGGGCCGGACTGGTATATGCACCCAGGGGTAGACGGGATCTTGACCGAGATCGACGACGTGGACGCGATCGCCGCCGGGCTGGAGCGGCTGCGCGCTAATCCCGGCGAGGCGCGCGCGTTTTCCCGCAACGCCGCCGCGCGGCTGGACGACTGGTTCTCGGAGGACGCGGTCTGCGCCGCTTACATCGACCTCTTCCGCAACGGGCCCCGGGGGCACGCATGACCCCGACCGGCTATGTCATCAATCTTGCCGCCTCGCCCGACCGGATGGCCCATGCGCGCGCCGAGCTTGACGGGCACGGCATCCGACCCGAACGGGTCGAGGGGCTGGACGGGCGCCAGATCGACCCGACCACCTATCCCGGCTATGACGACGCCCGCGCGCGCGCCTATATGGGGCGTTCGATGACGGGAGGCGAGCTGGGCTGTTTCGTGGGCCACAGGCGGGCCCTCACGGCTCTTGTCGAAAGCGGCGCGCCGCTGGCTCCGGTCTTCGAGGACGACATCGCCTTCCGGGCCGAGGCGGACAGGGTGCTGCCTGCGCTGCTGGATTGGCTGACCACATCGGACCTGGACTGGCATTGCGTGAATATCGGCGCGCGTCGACTGAAGATCACCACGCCGGTGGCCGAGATCGCGGGCGCGCATCTGGTGCGCGCGCATTACTTCCCGATGCTCGCCCACGCGATGATCTGGAGCCGGGCCGGCGCTTTGGCCTATCTGGAGGCCGCCGAAGAGATCTTTTGCCCTGCCGACAACATGATGCGCTATGTCCTGACCCGCTCGGACAAAGGCTTCGCCCTGACCCAAGCATTGGTCGATGCGGGCCGGTTCGACAGCGACATCTCGGCCCGCTCTGGGGGCGACCGGGGCGCACATGGGCGCGCCCCGGGTTACGGTCTGCTCAAACAGCGCCGCCTGTGGCAGGAAAAGGCGCTGGCCTTCCGCCACAAGCTGTTCGGCGCGTGGCTCAGGCAGGGTTCTTG
>DOIS01000300.1 GCA_003511785.1 Paracoccaceae bacterium | reverse complement strand
CAGGGGCGCGTGAACGGGATCAGCCTGCACGACCTGGCACGCGAGACCGTGGCCATCGCCGAGGCCGGGCTGAAGGCGCGCGGCCGTCCGGGGGCTGGGGGCATGTTGCCGGACGAGACGCATTTCCTGAACGCGCTGAAGGAGTCGGTGGAGAGCGGCAAGGCGCCCGCCGACGAGCTGCTGGACCATTATCACGGCGACTGGGGCGGCGATCTCGACCGGATCTACGAGGCGTACAGTTACTGACGGAACGGTGTCGTGCGGCTAGCTCCGCGGTGGCGGGCCGTATTCGTTCGTGGCCTCGTCACCGGGCTGGACAAAGAAGAACAGCAACACCAGGAAGCCCACCAGCGGGATCAGTCCCAAGAGCAGCCACCAGCCGCTGCGCCCGGTATCGTGCAGCCGCCGGGCCCCGACCGCCAGCGAGGGCAGGAAGACCGCCAGGCTGAACAATGGCCCCAGGATAGCCGTGTTCTCTCCGAACAGCGCCCCATCCAGCAGGCCGAGCACCAGGTTGGACAAGAGAAGAAACAGGAACCACCACCAGTATTCCGACCGCCGCGCCCGGCCCTCGAACGTCGCATACTTGTTGAAGCAGGTGGTGACCGCCGTTTTGAAATCCATGTTTCGCCCCCGGTGCGCGCGGCCCTCGTGCCGACCAAACCAGACTAGCCGCTTTCGGACGCTTTGGTGAATACCCTACTTGCGCCCGATGCGTGGCTCTGTGCCCGCGCGCAGGCGGGCGATGTTGCCCCGGTGACGCCAGAACAGCAGCAGCGTGAGCGCGACCCCCAGGACGAAGGTGTCGCCCGGCGTCAGCAGAACCACCCAGACGGTCGAGGCGGCCCCGGCCACCAGCGCCCCCATCGACGAGATGCGCGTCATCGCCACGGCGGCCAGCCAGGTCAGGCAGCAGGCCACCCCCACCGGCCAGGCCAGCGCCAGCCACAGTCCCAGGAAGGTCGCCACCCCCTTGCCGCCGCTGAAGCGCAGCCAGATCGGGTAGCAATGGCCCAGGAAGGCCGCAAGCGCCGTGAGTTGCACCACGTCGCCCGCCCCCTCGGTGGCGGTCCGGGCCAGCAGCACCGCCACCACGCCCTTGCCCCCGTCCAGGATCAGGGTCAGCGCGGCGGCCAGCTTGTTGCCGGTGCGCAGCACGTTGGTGGCCCCGATATTGCCCGAGCCGATCTGCCGCAGGTTGCCCAGCCCCATGAGCTGCGCCAGCACCAGCCCGAAGGGGATCGCGCCGAGGCCATAGCCCACCAGCGCCCAGATCAGCAATTGGGTGGGGGAAGAGTCGAATGGCGGCATCAGCCCCTCCGGTAGATTTCGCGGCCCGCAAGCCAGGTCGCCAGGACCCTACCCTGCATCCGCGCCCCGTCAAACGGGGTGTTGCGGGATTTGGAGTGCAGTTTCTCGCGGTCGAGGATGAAGGGCGCGTCCGGGTCGAACAGCACCAGGTCGGCCGGCGCCCCCGCGCTCAACCGTCCGCTCTCCAGCCCCAGACGGCGCGCCGGGTTCAGCGCCATGGCGCGGAACAGCGCGGGCAGGGACAGCGCGTCGGCATGGTAGAGCCGCATCGCCGCCGGCAGCAGCGTCTCCAGCGCCACCGCGCCGCTCGCGGCCTCCTCGAAGGGCAGGCGCTTGCTCTCCTCGTCCTGGGGCGTGTGCATGGAACTGACGATGTCGATCAGCCCTTCGCGCAGCGCCTCGACCACGGCCTGTCTATCGGTCTCGCTGCGCAAGGGCGGCTTGACCTTGAAGAAGGTGCGGTAATCGGCCACGTCCATCTCGTTCAGCGCGAGGTGGTGGATGCTGATGCCCGCAGTCACGTCCAGCCCGTTGGCCTTGGCACGCGCCAGGGCGGGCAGGGCGCGGGCGGTGGTGATCTGGTCGGCGTGATAGCGCGCGCCGGTCATCTCGATCAGGGCGATGTCGCGGTCCAGCCCCATCCGCTCGGCCATGGGCGACACGGTGGGCAACCCGCGCAGGCTGGCGAATTTTCCCGATGTGGCGGCGGCGCCGTTCGACAGGATCGGCTCCTGCGGATGGGCGATGACCAGCGCGCCGCAGGAGCGCGCATAGGTCAGGGCGCGCGAGAACACCTTGGTGTCGCGCACCACCCGGTCGCAATCGGTGAAGGCCACCGCGCCCGCGTCCATCAGGAACCCGATCTCGGTCATCTCGCGCCCCGCGCGCCCCTTGGTCAGCGCCGCCATGTGCAGCACGTTCACCGGCGCGTCGGCCTGGGCGCGGCGGGCGACGAATTCCAGCGTCTCGGGGTTGTCGATGGCGGGGTCCGTGTCGGGCCGCGTCACCATGGTCGTGACGCCGCCAGCTGCCGCCGCACGGCCCGCCGAGCGATAGCTCTCCTTGTGGCGTTCGCCCGGCAAGCAGACCTTGACGCCGATATCGACGATGCCCGGCGCCAGGCAGCGCCCGCCGCAATCGACGATCTCGACATCGCCAGGCACGGCAATCTCGGGCCCGGCGGCGGTGATGCGCCCGTCCTCGACCAGCAGGGCGCCCATGCGGTCGGTGCCGGCCTCGGGGTCGATCAGCCGGGCATTGGTGAACAGAAGGCTCATGCGGGTGTCCTCGTATGGCGGGCGGGGGTGGTGGAGCGAGCGGGGGTCTTGCATGCCCCCGCGCCAGCGGCACCTTGCGCCCGCCGGGACCGATCAGGCTCTCGCCGGTCACGGTCCAGACGGTGGCGAGTTCGTCGGAGGCGAGATACCAGGCGCGCAAACCGATGGCAGCCAGCCCCGCCACCGCGCCGGTCCAGACATGCGGGCTGCCGATCATCCAGAGCACGGCCATGGCGCCGGCCATGGCCCCCGCCGCCAGCCAGGTGTTGGCGCGGATATAGGTCGCGCGGTCGGGCGGAAAGCGCAGCTCGGTCCCGGTCATCGCAGGATCAGCCATGCGATCACCGCCACCAGCGCCATGAACAGCACGAAGATCAGCCCGCCCGTGTTGCGCGCCCGCGCCCGGCGCGCGCGCGGCGGCTCGGGCGTGCCCGAATAGGATTTCGCGCTCTCCGTTTCGATGGGGCCGCCGGTCCAGTCGGTGTCGTCCTCGCGCAGCAGCGCCACCAGTTGCAACTCGGGCGAGGGCAGAAGCGTCAGCCCGTGGCCGCCGAAGGCGCGCCCGCGCACCACCAGCACGTGGCTCTCCAGCGCGTTGAGCCGGCCGCGATGCGGCTCGATGCGGTCGGGCGGCAGGTCATGCGCCTCGGCGAGGTAATCCGCCAGCGGCATCTGGCCCAGGTCCTCGACCCGGAACAGATCGGCCTGGGCCGCGTCGAAATGCTCGGCGCCGACCAGCCGTTGCAGCGCGGCGGGGTCCTTCAGATCCTCGGCCACCTCCGGCGCGATGGTCAGGTCGAAGACGCGCAGGGTGCCGCGTTCTCCGGGGGCGACGGTCAGCCCGTCCTTGGTGTCATCAGTCATGGGGCGCTCCCTGGTTGTGATCGCGGGCTTCGAGGATGCTGTCGCGCACGCCCCTGCGATCGGGCAGATAGCTCATGTTGAGCGCCGTGCCGTCGCTCAGGCGCAGCGTCAGTCCCCAGGGCCCAACGCGCAGCCCGGCCACGCGGTTCAGCGCGATGCCCTCCCCCTCGGGCTCGTCGGGGTTGCGGAAGATCAGCCGCCGGTCGGTGAGAAGCCAGCGGTCGCCGCGCCGCAGCCGCCATTCCTGAAGGTCTCCGAAGGCGAAGACGAAGGCCAGCATCGCCAGCGGAAACCCCAGGAGCCAGGCCAGCGGTGACAGGACGCCGAACCAGGAGGCGCCGACGAAGAACATCGCGGCGCTGAGGGTCGCCCAGACCGATACGCGTCGCGCGTAGACCCGCAGCGCGGGGCGGTATTCGGCCAGCAGCCGCTCGCCGCGCGCCAGCCCGTCGGGATGGGGGGACGCGTCCGGCGCGGTCGGGATCGGCTCATCCATGGCCCGTGCCGCCCTGGGCGAGATTGCGCGCCAGAAGCTCCATCGCCGCCATGCGCACCGCCACGCCCATCTCGACCTGTTCGTGAATGACCGAGCGATTGATGTCGTCGGCCAGCGTCCCGTCGATCTCGACGCCGCGGTTCATCGGGCCGGGATGCATCACGATGGCGTCGGGCGCGGCCAGCGCCAGTTTCTCGGCGTCGAGCCCGTAGCGGTGATAGTATTCGCGCTCGGACGGGATGAACCCGCCATCCATCCGCTCGCGTTGCAGGCGCAGCATCATCACCACGTCCACGCCGTCCAGCCCGGCGCGCATATCGTCGTAAACCTCGACCCCGAACTCCTCGATCCGCGCGGGCATGAGCGTGGGCGGCCCGATCAGGCGGAGGCGGTTCTCCATCTTGCCCAGGAGCAGGATGTTCGAGCGCGCCACGCGCGAATGAGCGATGTCACCGCAAATGGCGATGTTGAGCCGGTGCAGCCGCCCCTTGGCGCGGCGGATGGTCAGCGCGTCCAGCAGCGCCTGGGTCGGATGCTCGTGCCGCCCGTCGCCGGCGTTCAGCACGGCGCAATTGACCTTCTGCGCCAGCAGGTCGACCGCGCCCAAATGCGGATGCCGCACCACCAGAAGGTCGGGATGCATGGCATTCAGCGTCATCGCCGTGTCGATCAGGGTCTCGCCCTTTTTGATCGAGCTGGCCTGCATCGCCAT
>DOIS01000245.1:6935-10297 GCA_003511785.1 Paracoccaceae bacterium | reverse complement strand
CAAGACGAATCGCTTTTCGTCCATCACAAACTCCTTTTTGGGAGAGTGAATCAGAAATCAACGCTCCTGGGAATCCTGAATGTCCACAGGCCCAAGATCGTTGGGTTGGAGATGGGCGCTGACGATTACGTGACCAAACCCTATGACAAGCGCGAGCTGGCCGCGCGGGTCAAGAACCTGCTGGCGCGGATCGCCGATATCGGCCAGGCACCGCAAGGTGCCGCGCCGGTCGAGACCTTCGGGCCCTGGCGCTTCGACCGGATTCGGCGGCGGGTGGTCTCGGCGGGCCGGATCGAGGCGTTAACTCCGCAGGAATTCGCGGTGATGGCGGCGCTGGCCGATCATCCGGGCCAGACGCTGAGCCGGGCGCGCCTTTCCGAGATGATCGGCCGCGACGCGGGACGCGCGGGCGACCGGATGATCGACGTGGTGGTGGGACGGCTGCGCAAGAAGCTGGAGCGCGACCCGGCCAACCCCGACTGGATACTGACCGAGCACGGGCAGGGCTATCACTTCGTGGACCCCGGCGAGGAGTAAAGCCCGGCGCGCGCCGCCGCCTCGCGCAGCGCGGCCTTGGACAGCTCGGCCTCGCGCTCGAGCGCGGCCAGGAGATCGGGCTCCGGCCCCTCGGCGGCTTCGATCCGGGCCAGAGTGGAACAAAGCGCGTCGAGACGAAAATTCGCCGCCCGCCCGCTTCAGCCGATGCGCCGGCCTGGCCCGGTCGCCGGGCGCCGCGTTTCGGATCGCGCCCAGCGCGGCGGGCAGATCCTCGAGAAACCCGGTGACGATCTCGGCCGTGGTCTCGGGGCCTGGATCGACCATGTCGGCGCGCAGGCTGTCCTCGATCGGGTCGGTGCCCGGGTCCTCTCGGTCCGGCATCGCCGCCGTGCCGAGCCCGGCCAGCACCTCTGCCAGCGCCCGGGGCGAGATCGGCTTGGCCAAGATGCGCGCCACGCCCAGCCTGGCCCGTTCCTCGGCGTTGCCCTCGACCAGGTGCGCCGTGAGCGCGGCGAGGCGTGGGGCCTCGGCCCCGTCCCGCACGGCGATACGGGCAGCGACCTCGGCCCCGTCCATGTCCGGCAGGTCGAGGTCGATCAGCACAAGATCGAACCGTGTCTCCAGACCGGCCTTCAGCCCGTCCTCGCCGGTCCCGGCCTCCACGACCCGGCAGCCCAGCCGTTCGAGATAGCCGCGCGCCACCATCCGGTTGACCGCATGATCGTCGATCACCAGAACCGCCCCGCCATCCCCCGCGACGGGCGCCTGCTCTTCGTCGGGGGTCTGCTCCTCGTCCCCAACCTCCAACGGAACGGTCAGCGTGAACCGACTGCCCGCGCCTGGCTGGCTCTCCACGCTCAGCACGCCGCCGAGGCTCTCGGTCAGGGTGCGCGAAATCGCCAGCCCCAGCCCCAGCCCCTCGATCCCTGCCCGGCGCGCCTCCTGGGTGCGGGAATAGGCGTCAAAGGCCCGGTCGATGCCCTCCTGTGTCATCCCGGCGCCGGTATCGGCCACCAAAAAGCTCACCACCGGTTGGCTGCTCTCGGGATCGGCGGCGTAATCGACGCTCAGGGTCACCCGGCCCCGGGCGGTGTATTTGACCGCGTTCGAGATCAGATTCCCCACCACTTGCCGGATCTTGACCACGTCGCCGTAGAGCAACGGCGGCGCCGGCTCGGCCACGTCCACCGCCACCTCCAATCCCTTGGCCGCGGCCAACGACTGCAACTGGTGGCCCAACTGGCCCACGAGCTCGCGCAGGCGGAAATGCACCGGGTTGCCACGATTGGCGCGATCGCTACTGCTGGCGAAGTGCAGGATGTCGTTGGTCATCTCGACAAGGTCGCGGGCCGAGCGATGGACGCTCTGCAACCTCTCGCGGACATGCGCATCGCTCACCTCGTCGCGCAACAGGTCGAGCATTCCGACAATCCCGTTCAACGGCGTGCGGATCTCGTGGCTCATCCGGGCGAGGAACTCGGTCTTGGCGCGATTGGCGGCGTCGGCCTCGGCGCGGGCGGCATCCGAGGCGCGCATTTCGGCGACCACGTCGCCGGTGCGCGCGATCACCGCCTCCTCCAGGTTGGCGCGCAGGCGGGCGGCGTCCCGCGCCCGCCCGCGCAGGATGTTGAGCGCCTTCTCCATGCGCCCGATCTCGTCATGTCCGGTGATCGGCAGGGGCGCGCCATAATCGTCCCCGGCGACCGCGACGATGCGCTGCGACAGGTTCGACAGGCGCGCCACGAGTTGCCGCCGGGCGTAGGTCCAGAGCACCGCGCCCGCCGCCACCGCCAGCGCCGCCAGCACCAGAAGCGCGCCGGTCAGCCGGCTGGCTTGACGGTCTACCGCGTCGATCCGCTCCAAGGCGGCCGCCTGCACCGCGTCGCGTGCCTGCCGCGCCTGGAAGGACAGCGCCGAGATCGCCTCGCGCAGGGCAGCGCTATCCTCGGCGATCTCGGCGCGCAACTCCAGCGCCCGCGACTGCCGGTCGAGCAACCCGCCCGGCGCGAGGGTGTCACGATACGCGGCCAGCAGCGCCGCCGTCTCCTGGCGGGCGGTCTCGGTCGGCAGGTAATCCAGCCGCCGCTCGGCCCGGGTCAGCCGCGCGTCGATGCGCTGTCGCGCCTGCTCCAAGGCCTGCGCCGTGCCGATCCCCGAGACCCCGGCCAGGTCCAGCCGCAGCGCATCGGCCAGCCGCGCCAACTCGGCTACCCGCTCGAAGGCGAAGAAATACCGGTCCGCCAGCGCGTCCAGCGCCGGGCGCGCATCGGTTCCCGGACGCGCATACAGCCCGGCCACCGCCGAGGTCACCCGCAGGCGCGCGAGATCCGTTTCCGCCGCGATCACGGCCTCCAGCCGCTCGCCCATTCCGGCGAGGCGGGCCTGCTCGCCGGCGATATCTTCGACGAGGCGCAGTTCGGCATGGCCCGCCTCGGTCATCCGCGCGACGATCCGGCCCGCGGGCGGTACGGCCATCGGCGGCAGGACGGCGGCGGGCGCCATCTGCCGCAACCGCGCGGCGCCGGTCTCGATCCCGTTCACCGCACGGCCCAAGGCGCCCGAAATCCGGTCGAGATCGTCGTTGCTGTCGGCCTGCACGAAGGCGTTGGCGAGCGAGCCCACCACCTCGCTCGTGGCACCGATGCGACTGGCCAGTTCGACGGCAGGCAGGCTGTCGTCGATCAGCGCGGCATGGCTTCGCGCCATATGCCAGTTGACGGCGATCGCGGCCAGACCCACCATCAGGGCCAACGCCCCCATGGCCGAGACAATCTGGTCAACCGCGTGTCAAATCTGCTGCGTCGCATGGCTGGACCTTACGGGGCCTTTCGGGCCGCGACAATCTGCGCTCTCTGCCTGGCCTG
>DOIS01000245.1:4526-6636 GCA_003511785.1 Paracoccaceae bacterium | reverse complement strand
GGCCGCGACAATCTGCGCCCTCTGCCTGGCCTGGGCCGGGTCCGCGATGGCGGCCCCGCTCGTGTGCGTGCTGGTGCCGCATTTCAAGGACGAGTACTGGCTGAGCGCTGGATACGGTCTCGAGCGGGCAGCGGCACGCGAGGGGGTCGAGCTCGCGCTCTATGAGGCGGGTGGCTACAACGCGCGCAAACGGCAAATCGCGCAACTCGAGACCTGCGCCGCGCGACAAGCGGAGGCGATCCTCCTGGGCGCGGTCACCTCGGATCATCCAGAGCTCCTGGAAGCGGTGGCACGCGCGGCGCGGCAGGCGCCCGTGATCGGGCTGGTGAATGAGTTGCACGCCACCGACCTCACCGCGCGGATCGGTGTAGACTGGTTCGAGATGGGCCGGGCCGTGGGCGCGTATCTGAAATCGCGCCACCCGCCCGGCACGACGCGGCAGAGCGGGGTCCTGGTGACCGGGCCGGACAGCGCCGGCTGGACCAGCCCGCTTCGGCGGGGTATGCGCGCCGGGTTGGCGGGGTCAGCGGTCGAGATCACCGAAGTGCTCAAGGCCGACACCGGTTTGCGCCAACAACTCGCCCTGGTCGAGGAGGTGCTGTCGCGCATTCCCCGGCCCGACTACCTGATCGGCAGCGCGCCCGCGATAGAGGCAGCGATGGGCCTTCTCGCGGTGCATGACGATCCCGGTTCGCCGAAACTGGTCTCAACCTATATCAGCCACACCGTGCTGCGCGGTCTGATGAACGGGACGGTGCTGGCCGCGCCCTTCGACGATCCCGCGCGACAGGGCGAGATGGCGCTGGAGCGGGCGCGGGAGGCGATCGAGGCACCCGGGCCGGCCGACCCCGGTATGTCAGGGCCGGAAATTCGGCTGCTCCGCTCCTACGATCCGTCGCTTGCCAATGTCATGGTCTCACCGCCGGAGTATTTCCCACGCATCGAGTAGACCCGGGCGCCAGCCTACCAGACGCATGGGAAGGGCGCGCCCCGCCCACCCTTCAGCGTTCGACAGGCTGGGCCGCGGGGCTGTCCACCCGCTGCGCCCGTTCGCGTTGAAACACGTAAATTCCCGAGCCCAGGATAATCGACGTTCCAAGCACGGTAAGCGCATCGGGTACTTCAGCGAACACGATGAACCCCACGGCGGTCGCACCCACGATCTCGAGAAACTGGAACGGCGCCAGGCTGCTGGCCTCGGCCTTGCTGAAGGCGAAGGCGATCAGGAGGAATGTCACCATGGCGAGCGCACCCGACAAGAGGATCGCCCAGGGCGCCCAAGAGGGAAGTGCGCCCAGGCCGGTCTGCGGAACGCCCAATGCGCCGGAAACCAGATGGGCCCCGGCCATGAACCCGGCAGCCCAGAGCGTCGCCCCGAACTGGAAGCTCAGGGCCGAGCGGTCGCGGGTCGCCCGTCGCATCACGATCATGTTCAGCGCATAGGCCAGAGCCGCCAACACCGGCAGCAGCACCACCGGCCCGAAGGCCACGAAGTTCGGCCGGAGCACGATCAGCGCCCCTACCAGGCCCACGGCGACGGCCGCATAGCGGCGCGGCCCGGACCGTTCGCTCAGCAGCGGCCCGGCCAGGATGGTGAGAAACAGGGGCTCGACGAAGAAGATCGCGGTCGCGATGGGCATGACCGCAAAGGCCGTGACCAGCGACAGCGTCACGACGATCAGCAAGAGTGCGGAAACCGCCGCGTGCAACGACAAGATCGAGCCGCGCAGGTGGCGACGCATGACCACGGCCACGGGCAGGAAGAACGCCGCCTGCGCGCAGAGCCGCCAGAACGTGACCTCGGCGGGGCTGGCATGGCCGGCCAGAGCCTTTGAAATCGCGTCGCCGACGGGCAGCAACCCCATGGCGAGGCACATTGCGATCAATCCGGCTCGGGGGCCGGGGACGGTCAAGGGGCGGGAAACGGCTACGGCCATGAGAAACCTCCTCTGACACCCGAAAGAGTGCAGGAACAGGTCCGGGCGTCCAGGACGGGAATCGGTGAGACGCGGGATGACGCCATCACCCCGCACGGCCCGTGCCTAGGGGCGGGTCCGCATCCGGTCAAGTCCGGGGAGGCAAGCCAGCCCGCGCGGGGTAATCATCTGCG
>DOIS01000245.1:837-4182 GCA_003511785.1 Paracoccaceae bacterium | reverse complement strand
GTAATCATCTGCGCCAGAAAGGTGTGACCCGGTCAAGGTCTGGCCAAAGAAACGGCGCGCCTGCTAAGGCGCGCCGGAAAAAAAGAGCGGGGAGTGGGGGGCTTTGTCAGGCCGCCACCGCGTTCACGCCGTGCGTGGCAATATGGGTGAAGCGCCGGTCGCCGTCATGGGTCTTGTCGAGGCAATGCTGGATCATCTTCGCGTCGTCCTCTTGGCCCAGCCGTTTGGCGAAAGCCACGCATGTGCCGTAACCGGCCATCGCGTAATGCGTCATGCGCTGATACTGGGCGATGATCATCGCATCGCGGGCGTCGTCGTCACCGAACTCCTGGCGCAGCGCGTCCGAGCGGGCTTCGGCCGCCAGCCCTTCCATGGCCTTGCAATGCTCGCCCTTCGGACTGGTGCCATGCGTCTCCAGGATCGCGGTCAGTGTCTTGATACCGTCCTCGATACCGACCGCCCCAGCTTCGAGCGCATCCACGAGATGCGGCGTTTTTCGCCGCGCCGGTCAACTCCTTGACCGCGTCGCGCGACTGCGCGCAGGCGCTGACAAGATCCTGCAACTGCTCTTCATAAACGTCTTTCAGCGAGTCGAGAGACATGTGGTCCTCCTTTCGATTGCTCCCGGTCAATGCGTGGCGGTGCGGACGGGTTCCCTGAATGCGGTCCGCGTCGCGGTCACGATCCGGCGAGATAGAAAGGCGGCTCGAACAGGCCCATCAGGCGGATCGACTCCGCCGCCTCGGCCATGCGCGGGCCCAGATCGGTCTCGACATGCTCGGCGCGGGCGCGAAAGCGCGGCAATCCGCAGGCCAAGGCCACGCGCAGCCCGTCCTCGGTCTGGCCCAGCGGCGTGGCCAGCGCCACGATATTGGGCCGCCAATCGCCGTAGGAGGTGCAGAACCCCTCGCTCCGGCACCGTTCGATCGCCGCGGCGGTCGCCCCGGCATGGGCAGCGAATTCCTCGGGGAAACGCCGGCGCAGGTCGGCCAGCGTGTCATAAAGCTCCTGCCCCTCCAGCAGCGCCAGCAACGCCCGCCCGCTGGCCGAACGGTGCAACGGGCCGGTGATGCCGGGCTCGGGGATATGGGGAAAGCTGACCGGATCGCCCACGGTCTGCACCTGCACGAAGCGGTCGCCCGACATCACCGCAAGCGTGATATTGCCCGAACTCATCTCGGCGATCTCGCGCATCGGCACGACCAGCTGGTGCCGCCAGCGCGTCACCGCCAGCACCGGGTAGGACAGCGCCAGCACCCGCGGCGCCAGGCGGAAACTGCCCCTTGGATCGCGCCGCAGATAGCCCATGTGAACCAGTGTCTTGCACAGGCGCGATACGGTGGCCCGGTTCAGGCCCAGCCGCCGCGCGATCTCGGCATTGCTCAGCCGCGCCTCGGTGTCGCTGAAGAGTGCCAGGATTTCGAGGCCGCGCATCAGGGTCGAGGACAGCCCGTGATCCGCTGCCGTCTCGCTTGTCAGCTCGCAGTGGCCCGCATCGGCCCATTGGTTCAGAAGGGTGCTGCCGTCACTCAAAGAATGCCCTTTTCCCGGTAGTCATCGATCTCGTGGTCGCTCAATCCTAGGAGGGTCTAGTAAATGTAATCGTTGTCGGCTCCCAGCCCCTTTGCGGCCCAGCGGATATGTCCCGGCGCGTTGCGGAACCTCGGCACCAGCCTTTGCATCCGCACCTCGCCGAAATCCTCGTCCGGCACCGGCACGATGGCGCCGCGATGGGTGAACTGCGTATCCTCGAAGATCTGGTCCACGCCATAGATCGGCGCGATGGTGCCGTTGGCTGCGTGGAAGGCGTCGAGCACCTCCTGCTGCGTATGCGCCGCGATCCAGCCGCCGAAGAGGCGGTCCAGCTCGTCCTTGTTGGCGATCCGCGCCTTGTTGTCGGCGAAACGGGGATCGTCCGGCAGGTCCGGTCGGCCTATCGCGGTCGCGTTGTATCGGAACGTGCGATTGGTCGAGCCGGCGAGCGAGACATAGCGCTTGTCGGCGGTCATAGACATAGCGCTTGTCGGCGGTCATGTAGACGTCGGAAGGCGCGGAATAGGTGTCTTGTTGCCCACCCGTTCGCGCACCGCGCCCAACTGGTCGTATTCGATGGCCAGCGATTCCAGCACGCGGAACATCGCCTCGGTCAGTGCCAGGTCGATCTCCTCGCCCTCGTCGCGGTCGCTGCGCGCCACCTTCAGCAATGCCGCACAGATCGCGAAGGCCCCGAACAACCCGCCCACCGAATCGGCCAGCGGATAGCCGGTATGCACCGGCGGGCGGTCCGGGTCGCCGGTGATATGCGTGAGCCCGCCCATCGCCTCGAAGATGCGGGCAAAGCCGGGCTGTGTGGCCATCGGGCCGGTTTGCCCGAACCCGCTGACCCGCAGCACCACCAGTTTCGGGTTGGCCGCCCACAGCGGCGCGATGTCCAGCCCCCAACGGTCCAGCGTGCCGGGGCGGAAATTCTCGATCAGCACGTCGGATTGCGCCACCAGGTCGAGAAACAGCCGCACCCCTTCCGGTTTGCGCAAGTCCAGCGTCCCATGGCGTTTTCCCCGGTTCGTGACCTTCCACCACAGCGGCTTGCCGTCCTTGAACGGGGGAAACCCGCGCAGCCCGTCACCGAGGCCCGGCAGCTCCAGCTTGACCACCTCCGCCCCGAAATCGGCGAGGAGCGAGCCCGCCATGGGACCGGCGATGATCGTTGCGATATCCAGGACCTTGAGTCCTGCAAGCGGGCCGGACCCGGTGTCAGTCTCGGACATTTCTACGCTCCTGTTGAAACCTATTTGATTAATGTTACGATATTTGAAATAAATAGGTCAAGATTGCCGATTATTAATCCTTGGGAGGGGGTATGGCATTCGATCTTTCCGACAGGGCGCTTGATTTGCAGGCGCGCGTCCAGAGCTTCTTCGACACCGAGATCCTGCCCCGGCACCGAGACTGGGTCGATCAGGTCATGCGCCAAGGCCGGAGCCAGACCGATTTCATGGCGTCGCTCCAGGACAAGGCCCGCGCGCAAGGTCTGTGGAACCTCGCCCTGCCCGCCCTGGCCGAGGACGAACCAGGCACGCGGCTGAGCAATGCGGATTTCGCGCCCTTGGCCGAGATCATGGGCCGGCTGCCCTGGGCCAGCCAGGTGTTCAACTGCCAGGCGCCCGACGTGCCCAACATGGCGATGCTTCAGGACCTGGCCACGCCCGCGCAGAAAGACCGCTGGCTCCGGCCGCTGCTCGAAGGACAGACGCGCTCGGCTTTCGCCATGACCGAGCCGGACGTGGCCTCGTCGGATGCTTCGAACATCGCCACGCGGCTGACCGTCTCCGGCGATACAATCCG
>DOIS01000245.1:0-516 GCA_003511785.1 Paracoccaceae bacterium | reverse complement strand
CCGTCTCCGGCGATACAATCCGCATCAACGGGCGCAAGTGGTTCGCCACCGGCGGCGCGCATCCCGACTGTTCCTTCCTGATCGTCATGGGGGTCAGCGACCCGGATGCCGATCGTACCGCGCGGCACAGCATGGTGATCGTGCCCACCGACGCCCCCGGCGTGACCATCACGCGCGAGCTTGGCTATCTGGGCTGGCAGGATCACGTGGCCCCCATCGCCCAGATCGAGCTGGACGGGGTCGAGGTGCCCGCCGAAAACCTGTTGGGCGAACGCGGGCGGGGCCTCAAGGGCGCGCAGGTCCGGCTCGGCCCGGCGCGCATCCATCACGCCATGCGCTGCATCGGCCTGGCCGAGATGCTGGTCGAACTGATGCTGGTGCGGGCCCGCGAACGCGTGGCCTTCGGTCGCGCGGTGATCGACTACGACACCACGCAACGCTGGATCGGCGAGGCCCGGGTCGAGATCGAGATGAACCGCCTGGCGGTGCAGCGCGCCGCCTGGCTGCTGGACTAGG
>DOIS01000194.1 GCA_003511785.1 Paracoccaceae bacterium | reverse complement strand
ACTGACCGCAACCGTCATCTACTGGCTATGAGCCCTGACCCTAGGCCCGGAGAGGCGGGGGCGCAAACGCTCTTGTCGCGGGCGGGGGGCGGTTGCTAGGGTCGCGCCGTGAACGGCCCCGTGTGTCTCGCGGCGCGGGACCACGCCTCGAACACGGGACAGACCCCCATAGAACGCACGCTTTTCCGCTTCATCTGGAAATACTCCTGGCGCGACCAGCTGATCCTGCTGGTGGTGACGCTGATGCTGTTCCCGCTGCTCTACCTGACGCTGGAACTGCCCAAGCGGATCATCAACGACGCCATCGGCGCGGCCAGCTCGACCATCGACGTGCTAGGCTATCAGCTCGACCAGGTCACCTTCCTGATGCTGCTGTGCCTGGGCTTCCTGGTTTCGGTGCTGGCGCATGGCCTGCTCAAGATGCGCATCAACACGATGAAGGGCGTGCTCTCCGAGCGGATGCTGCGCCGCTTCCGCTATCAGCTGATCGCGCGCATCCTGCGCTTTCCCCAGCCCTATTTCGAACGGGTGAGCCAGGGCGAGCTGGTCTCGATGGTCACCGCCGAGAGCGAGCCGATGGGCGGGCTGATGGGCGACGCGATCAGCCAGCCGGTGCTCCAGGCCGGGCAGATGCTGACCATCCTGTTCTTCCTGTTCCTGCAAAGCGTCTGGTTCGGGCTGGCGGCGATCGCGCTCATTCCGCTTCAGGCCTGGCTGATCCCGAAACTGCAACGCCAGATCAACCTGTTCAACAAGGACCGGATCAAGGAGGTCCGCGCGCTCGCCGGCGAGATCGGCGAAAGTGCCGCGGGGGCCGCGACCCTGCGCACCAATGGCGGCTGGCGCTACCGGCTGGCGATGATCTCGGACCGGCTGGGCCGGCTCTTCGACGTGCGCTTCGTGATCTACCAGAAGAAATTCTTCATGAAGTTCATCAACAACTTCATCAGCCAGCTCACGCCCTTCTTCTTTTTCTCGATCGGCGGCTACCTGGTGTTGCAGGGCTCGGTCAGCCTGGGCGCGCTGGTGGCGGCGCTGGCGGCCTGCAAGGATCTGTCGAGCCCGTGGAAGGAGCTTCTGACCTATTACAACCAGACCCAGGACATGAGCCTGCGCTGGGAGATCATCCTGGATCGGTTCGCCCCGCCGGGCATGGTGGACGGGACCCTGTTCAAGGGCGAGCCCGAGGAGATCCCGCGCCTGACCGGCGATATCGTGCTGGACGACGTGACCGTGCGCGACGCGGACGGCAACGCGGTGCTGGAGAGCATGAGCGTCACGCTCACCGGCGGCGCCTCGATCGGCATCGCCGCGACCAGCGCCGAGGACCGCCGCGCCTTTGCCGAACTGCTCACCCGCGAGGTGGTGCCCGCCTCGGGCGCGGTGCGGATCGGCGAGCACCGGCTGCGCGACCCGCATCAATGGGTGATCGCGGCGCGGATCGGCACCGCCTCCTCGCGCCCGGTGCTGTTCCAGGGCACCTTCGGGTCGAACGTGATGATGCCGATGCAGCGCCGCCCGCTGGGCGAGGACGGCGCGACCCCCGTTCTGGAAGAGGCCCGGCGCGCCGGCAACAGCCCCGATCCCTTCGCCGCCGACTGGGTGGACCCGCAGCTGGCGGGCTGCGAGACGCGCGACGAGCTGCGCGCCTGGTGGGCCCGGCTGATCGACGGGCTGGGCTCGGGCACCGCGCTGTTCCGGCGCGGCATGGACCAGTGTTTCGCCGCCGAGGATCACCCCGAACTGGCCGAGAAGCTGGTCGCGCTGCGCGGCGAGGTGCGCCGCGCGCTGGAGGAAAACGACCTGGCGCGCCAGGTCTGGTTCTTCGACCCCGAGACCTACAACCCCGCGCTGCCGGTGGCCGAGAACCTGCTTTTCGCCACCCCCCCGGCAGAAGATCACGCCCGAGCGTCTCGCCGCGCAGACCGAGTTCATGGACCAGTTGCACGCGCTCGACCTCGACGACAGCCTGCTGGCGCTGACCCGCGACGTGGTGGACATGCTGCGCCAGACCTTCGGCATCGACGCCACCGACCCCCCGCTGTTTCGCAAGCTGGGGCTCGAGCCCGCCACCTACGAGGCGGCCATCGCGCTGGTGGACAAGTCGCGCGAGGGCGGGGCCGAGGTGCTGGAGCGCGACGAGTTCGCGCTGTTGCTGACCGTGCCCTTCGGCATCTCCGCCGAACAGATCGGCCCGGCCTTCACCGAGGAGATGAAGGCCACGATCCTCGATCTGCGCAAGAGCCATGGCGCGCGGCTGCGCGAGAGCCTGGGCGACCTGTTCGCGCCGCTGGCGCCGGACCGGTTCGCGCCGGGGCTGACGGTGCTGGAGAACGCGCTCTTCGGGCGGCTCTCCGAGAACGCGGGCGGGCGCGCGGAAGAGCTGCGCCGCGTCACCGCCGAGGTGCTGGCCGAGGGCGGCGCGCGCGAGCTGGTGATGCAGCTGATCTACGACGTGCCCATCGCGCTCTCGGGCGCCAACCTGCCCGCGCTCTTCGCCGAGCCGCTGGCCTTCACCCGCGCCACGATCAAGAAGCCCGACATCCTGATCCTGGACGCGGCCCTGGCCAGTTTCGACCGCGACACCCAGAAGGCGGTGTTCCACAACCTGCGCGAGATGCTGCCCGAGACCACGATCCTCTATCTCAACGACCAGTTCGAGAACGAGGGCGTGTTCGTCCAGTTCCTCGAAATCCGCGGCGGACGGCTGGTCAGCGACGAGGTGGGCGCGGACGAGGCCGAGGCGGGGGCCGCAGGGGCCGACCTGAACCGCAAGCTGCGCGCCTTGCAGCAGACCGACCTGTTTTCCGGGCTGGACCGGCGGCAGCTGCGGCTCCTGGCCTTCGGCGCGCGCTGGTACCGGGCCGAGCCGGGCGAGGTGGTGTTCTACAAGGACGACGCGCCCACCGACGGCGCCTATATGCTGGTCGAGGGCGAGGCGGGGCTCTACCTGCCCCGGTCCGAGGGCGAGGAGGACCAGCTCATCGCCAAGGTCGGCCCCGGCACCCTGGTGGGCGAGCTGGGATTGATCCGCAACGAGCCGCGCGCCCTGACCATGCGGGCCGAGGGCGAGCTGACCTGCCTGCGCATCGGCGCCGAGGAATTCCTGGCCGTGGTCGAACACGATGCCAGCGTCGCCTTCAAGCTGTTGCAGGTGGTGGCGGGCTATGTCTCGAGCTGCGCGCAGCACCGCCCGGATCTCGCCCTCGACCGGGGCGAAGCCGTTCTGGTCCTCGGCGAAGGCGATGCGCGGGGGCGCGTCCTCGGCACCTTCCAAGGTGCTCTGGAAGGGCTGCGCCGGGGCCTCGAGCGAGAGCGGCATCCGCGCGTCCCAGCCGGTCATCGCGTCGAGGAACAGGGCCAGGTCGGCCACGTCGCGGGCCATCGGCCCCTGCAACCCCTCGGCCAGGAAGGAGGCCGCCGCCGGGCCGCCGCCGCAGCGTCCGGGCGCGGGGCGCAGCCCCAGCACGCCGCAATGCGCCGCGGGCGTGCGCAGCGAGCCCATCAGGTCCGAGCCATGCGCCAGCCAGACCTCGCCCGCCGCCAGCGCGGCCGCCGCGCCGCCCGAGGATCCGCCCGCGTTGAGCGCGATGTTCCAGGGGTTGCGGGTGGGGCCGAACACCGCGTTGGTGGTGTTGCCGCCGGCGCCGAACTCGGGCGTGTTGGTCTTGCCCATGACCAGCCCGCCGCGCGCCTCGAGGCGCTCGACCAGCGGATCGCTGGCCTCGGGCGTGACGCCTGCCAGCGCGGTGTTGCCGAAGCTGGTGGGCACGCCCGCCACGTTGGTGAGATCCTTGGTCGCGATGGGCAGCCCGGCCAGCCAGGCAGGGTGACCGCGCTCGCCCCCGGCCAGCGCGGCGACACGGGCGCCTGCGCGCTCGGTGCAGCGGGTGGGCATGGCGTTGATCGACGGTTCGACCGCGTCGATGCGCGCGGCCGCGGCGGCAATGGCCTCTTCCGCCCCGACCTCCCCCTTGCGCAGGCGCGCGACCATCTCGCGCGCGGACAGGGCGCAGAGCGCGGGGCCGGTGAAGGGCGCGTCGGGGCGGCTCACTCGTTGCCGCAGAACAGCGAGTAGAGCATCCCGATCACCTGCTCGGTGTTGCTGTCGGACAGCGAGTAGAAGATCGTCTTGCCCTCGCGCCGCGTGGCGACAAGCCCCTCCTCGCGCAGCCGGGCGAGCATCTGGCTCACCGCCGCCTGGCGGATGCCCAGCAGGCTCTCCAACTCGCCCACGGATTTCTCGCCCGCGCCCAGGTGACACAGGATCATCAGCCGCCCCTCATGGGCCAGCGTCTTGAGATAGGCCGCCGCCTCGCAGGCACTGGCCGCCATGCTGTGCGGTGTCTCGGGGGTGATCTGGGGGGCTGGGTCTGCGGTCACGTCTCTGCCTGGTCCGGGAAAAAGGGTTGCCCTCCATATAAGGTGGCTTTGGCCGGGTTGTCACCCTTCCTCGCGCGGGGGCGCGCCGCCGGCAAGATTGTTGCCGCCCTGATAGTCGCAGGGCGCCTCCTGCATCTCCAGGTGCAGCTCGGTGCCGGTCCAGGGATGGGCGCGGGCGAGCGCCTCGTCGACCTCGATGCCGAGCCCCGCGCCCCCGGGTGCTGCGACGAAACCCTCCTCGACCCGGATCGCGCCGCCGATCAGCTTGGCATGGAACGGGGTTTCGATGGTCTCGACCATCAGGCAATTGGGGATCGCCAGGCCCAGCTGGATGTTGGCCGCCCATTCCACCGGCCCGGCATAGAGATGCGGGGCGATCTGCGCGCTGTGCGCCTCGGCCAGGACGGCGATCTTGCGCGCCTCCCAGATGCCGCCCGCCCGGCCCAGGGCCGGTTGCAGGATCTCGGCGGCGCCGGCGCGCAGGAGCGCGGCGAATTCGGCTTTCGTGGTCAGCCGCTCGCCCGTGGCGACGGGGACGCGCACCGCGCGGGCGACCCGGGCCATGGCCTCCACGTCGTCGGGCGGGATCGGTTCCTCGAACCAGAGCGGGGAATAGGGCTCCAGCGCCTGGCCCAGCCGGATCGCGCCGGCGGCGGTGAACTGTCCATGGGTGCCGAAGAGCAGGTCGGCCCGGTCGCCCACCGCCGTGCGGATGGCGGCGCAGAAGGCCACGGATTTCTCGATGTCGTTCATCGAGGGCATGTGCCCGCCGCGCAGGGTATAGGGCCCGGCCGGGTCGAACTTCACCGCCGTGTAGCCGCGCGCCACGCAGTCGGCCGCCGCCTCGCCGGCCATCTCGGGCGAGGACCAGAACGGGGTCATCTCGTGATGGGCCAGCGGGTAGAGATAGGTATAGGCGCGCAGCCGCTCGTTCATCTGCCCGCCGATCAGCGCATGGACGGGGCGGTCGCGGTCCTTGCCCAGGATGTCCCAGCAGGCGATTTCCAGCCCCGAGAAGGCGCCCATCACGCTCAGGTCCGGCCGCTGGGTGAAGCCCGAGGAATAGGCGCGTCGGAACATCAGCTCGATGTTCTCCGGGTTCTCGCCCTCCATGTGCCGGGCGAAGACGTCGCGGATGACATGGGTCATCGCCTCAGCCCCCACGGAGGCGCCATAGCATTCGCCCCAGCCGGTGATGCCGGTGTCGGTGGTCAGTTTCACCAGGATCCAGTAGCGCCCGCCCAGCCCGGCGCGGGCGGCGCGGTGACGATGATGTCGAGATCCTGGAGCTTCATGTTGTCTCCTGCGAGTGGGGTGCGGACGCTGCGGTCAGGCGATGGTAACCTCTGGCGGGGTAAAGATCACCCCGTTCGAACCTTCGGCCGGCCTGGCACGCCCGCCGTCGTATGATGGATCAAGGCCTTGGTGACGCGGGGCTTTTCGAGACCGGCTTGGAAAGCGGGGGTTGCGCCCCGTCCTGACATATCCGACCTGGCGGCGCCGCCATTTCATCACCGGCCCCCGAGCGACAGGAAAGATCACGGCGACCACCGCCCCGGACAGGCTCCGGGCGCGGGGGCCTCGTGCTGCGCGCGGGTTTCGAACCGCCCTGCGGGCGGTCCGACCGGCCCGGATCGCTGGCGCGATCGGGGCAGGGGGGCTCTGCCCCCGTCCCTGCGGGACTCCCCCGGAAGTATTTTTCGCAAGAGGAAGACAGGGGCGCGGGCCCGGCCTTTCCGGCGCAACGCAGGCCCATGTCACCGCAGCATGATGACGTTGCGCCGCGCGCCGCCGGCCTTGGTGTCCGCGACGGCCTCGTTGATCTGGTCGAGCGACCAGCGCCCCGAGATCAGCTCGTCGAGCTTGAGCCGGCCCTGCTCGTAGAGGTCGATCATCCAAGGGATGTCGCGCTGGATCACCACGTCGCCCATCTTGGAGCCGATGAGCCCCTGGCCCTGGAAGGACATGCCCATCGGCGAATACTGCGCGCGCCCCTCGGCATGGGGCATCCCGATCATGATCGCGCGCCCGCCCCAGCCCAGGTATTTCACCGCCTCGTCATAGGCCGGGATCGCTCCCACCGTGACCATCACCACATCGGCGCCGCGCCCGCCCAGCGCCTTGCGCACCGCGCGGGCGGGGCTTTTCTCGGTGGCGAGCACGCCGTGGGTGGCGCCGAACTCGCGCGCCATGGCGAGCTTGTCCTCGGTCATGTCCACCGCGACGATGCGCCGGGCGCCGGCGATGCGCGCGCCCTGGATCGCGTTGAGGCCCACGCCGCCGGCGCCCACGACAACGGCGTCCTGGCCCGCGCGCAGACCGGCGGCGTTGACCGCGGCGCCGACGCCGGTGATGACCCCGCAGGCCAGCAGGCAGGCCCTGTCCGAGGCGAGGCTGTCGGGGATCTTCACGATCTGGCTCTGGTCCACCACCACCTTCTCGGCGAAGGCGCCGCAGGCCATTGCCTTGAGCAGCGGCTGGCCCTCGCGGTCGCGGATCGTGCCGTCGCGCGGGGTCTCGCAGATGGTGGGCTTGCCGCCCGCGCAGCTGGGGCAGGTGCCGCAGGCATGGATCAGCGTGACCACCACCCGGTCGCGGGGGGCGAAGCCCTTGACGCCCTGGCCCAGCGCGGTGATCTTGCCCGCCGCCTCGTGGCCATAGACCGCCGGCAGGTCGCCGCCCCAGGCGCCCTCGGCATAGGAGATGTCGGAATGACAGATCGCCACCGCGTCCAGCGTCACCTTGACCTGGCCCGCGCCGGGCGGGGCGATCTCGATCTCCTCGATGCTGAGCGGTGCGCCGAACTCGCGGCACAGGGCCGCCTTGATGGTCTGCATGGTCTGTCCCTCTCCCCGGTCTTTCCGCCGCGCAGGGCGGACCGGGCGTTGCCGGGCCGCAAGCCGGAATTTGCCGGGCCGTTGCGTCGAGCGATCCGCCCGCCGGGACGTAGGCGCGGGTGGCGTGTCAGACGGCGGGCGCCCCGTTTTCTTCGGAGGAAAACGGCCGGAAAATTCGCGAATTTTCCGGCGCCTTACAGGCTATCGGCGATCTCTCCCAGCAGCACCGCCAGCCCCTCGGGATCGGCGTAGAAGGGCGAATGCGACCAGGGGCGGTCGTGGACCTGCTCCGGCGGCCAGTTGGCCACCATCTCGGCCTGGAACTCGGGCGGGATGGCGCGGTCCTCGGTGCAGCGGATATAGGCGCGCGGCAGCCGCGCCAGTCGCTCGGTCACGGTGAGTGGGGTGGCCTGGGGCGCGATCGGCTGGGCCGTCAGGCGGGGCAGGGCGCGGGCCACGGCGCGCGCCGGGCCGTCGTGGTAGAAAAGCTCGGGCACCCGGGCCGGATCGAAGGTGAAACTTGCCCCGTCCGCGCTGCGCCGGATCGCGGGCAGCAGCGGCTGGCGCGCGGCGCGTTTGCGCATCTCGACCATCGACAGGCCCGAGATCGGCACATAGGCGCAGAGAGAGATCAGCCCGCGCAGCGCCTCGGGCCGGGCCTCGCCCGCCGCGCTGATCGGATAGCCGCCCCAGCTGTGGCCCACCACCACCGTCTCGGGCGTGGCTGCGGCCAGGATCGCGTCGCGGCAAGCCTCCAGAGCTGCTTCCTGCGGTGGCGTGTCGTCATGGACGTGGCCGGGCAGGTCGATGGCGCGGGCGCTGTGGCCGCGCACCTCAAGCGCGGGGATCACCCGCTCCCAGCACCAGGCGCCGTGGCAGGAGCCGTGGATCAGCAGGAAGTCGGTCATCGACGGAAGAGGCTCCTTGTGGCGGGTGTGCGGGCGCCTTGCGGGGCGGCGCGCCCGTGGCGGGTGGCGGTGTCGGAGTATTTGGGAAAGAGAAGAAGCAGGGG
>DOIS01000200.1 GCA_003511785.1 Paracoccaceae bacterium | reverse complement strand
GTGCCCATCATCGCCTTGCCCATCTCGTCCATCACGGCACGCACATCGGCGAAGTCGAGGTTGATGAGGCCCGGGCGCACCATCAGGTCGGTCACGCCCTTGACGCCCTGGTAGAGCACGTCGTCGGCCATGCTGAACGCCTCGGTGAAGGTCGTCTTCTCGTTGGCCAGGCGGAACAGGTTCTGGTTGGGAATGATGATGAGGGTATCGACCACCTTCTGAAGCGCGTCCACGCCGTCCTCGGCCTGGCGCATCCGCTTGGCGCCCTCGAACTGGAACGGCTTGGTCACGACGCCGACGGTCAGCACGCCCAGTTCGCGGGCGGCCTGGGCGATGATCGGGGCCGCCCCGGTGCCGGTGCCGCCGCCCATGCCGGCGGTGATGAAGCACATATGCGCACCGGCAAGGTGATCGACGATCTGCTCGATGCTCTCCTCGGCGGCGGCCGCGCCCACCGTGGCCCGAGCGCCGGCGCCCAGCCCCTCGGTCACCTTCACGCCCAGTTGGATGCGGTTCGGCGCGGTGGATTGCTGAAGCGCCTGGGCGTCGGTATTGGCCACGACGAAATCGACGCCTTCCAGCGCCTTCTCGATCATGTTGTTGACCGCGTTGCCCCCGGCGCCGCCGACGCCGAACACGGTGATACGGGGTTTCAGCTCGGTCTGACCGGGCATCGAGAGATTGAGTGTCATCGGTTGGTCCGCCTGTTTTTGCGCCCCCGCATTCGCGGGTTTTTCTGCCTGTCCCCCAAGTCTTACCGCGATGCGACCGGACCGTCACGAAAAAAACACGTGAAAACCCCAAAATATGGGGTCAAATAGGGGGTGTCCTGCGGGATTTCGCCGAAACCACCCGATCTAGCAGACAGTCGCACCCAACACACAAGAAAAGGTCGCCCGGTCCGCCGCGAGGCCGGTTGCGCATTCAGGTCGATCTGGTCGGGGGCTGCTCGGCCCGCATCTGCCCCGCCTCTGACGTGCGAGTACCGAAATCCTAACCCTTGCGCAGGGCAATGTCACCCGTGCAAAAGTTTCATCGAAACTTTTGGCCAAAATTTCGAAGAGAAATTTTGCGCCCCCTTACCAGTTGTCGCGGAACCATTTCACCGCGCGCCACAGCGATTGCCCCGGGTAACGGTCCACCGGGATCTCGAAATCCCACCATTCATCCTGCGGGTGCGCGGCGAACAGGCTCAGCCCGACCGCCCCGGCAAAGGCCGGCCCGGTGGCAGCCTGCGGGAGCCCATGCACGCGCAGCGGCCGGCCCAACCGCACCTGCTGGCCCAGGATGCGGCTGGCCAGCCCGTCGAGCCCGAGGATCTGGCTGCCGCCGCCGGTCAGCACGATCTGCTGGCTGGGCAGGTGATCGAACCCCGCCGCGTCGAGCCGGGCGCGCACCTCTTCCAGAATCTCCTCGACCCGGGGGCGCATGATGCCGATCAGCTCGGCGCGGCTGACCGTGCGCCGGTCGTGTTCCCAGTCGCCGGTATCCCCGCCGATCTCGATCATCTCGCGATCGTCCATGCCGGTGGCATGGACACCGCCGTAGAAGGTCTTGATCCGTTCCGCGGTGGCCATGGGCACGCTCAGCCCCATGGAAATGTCGCTGGTCACGTGATGCCCGCCCATCCGCACGCTGTCGGCGAAGATCATATGCTTCTTCATGAAGATCGACACCGAGGTGGAGCCCCCTCCCATGTCGATGCAGGCTGCGCCCAGTTCCTGCTCGTCCTCGACCAGCGCCGAGATGCCCGAGACATAGCCCGACGAGGCGATCCCCGCGAGCTCCAGGTCGCAGCGCTTCACACAATGCACCAGGTTCTGGATCGCATCCGCATCAACCGTGAGCATGTGCATGTCCACCGACAGCTCCTGGCCCAACTGCCCGCGCGGATCGCTCAGCCCCGAGCGATGATCCAGCGCGAAATTCACCGGCTGGGCGTGCAACACCTCGCGGCCCGGCCCGTAATCGGGCACCTCGCAGGCCGACAGCACCCGGGCGACCTCGTGTTCGGTGACGACCTGGCCTGCCAGGGCGACGTTGGCCGCCAGCCCGTAGGAGCGCGGGTTGGCGCCCGAGAAACAGGCGATGACGTGATCGACCCGCACCTCGGCCATTTTCTGCGCTGCCTGAATCGCGGTGCGGATGGCGCGCTCGGTTTCCTGCATGGCGGTGATCTCGCCGAAGCGCACCCCGCGCGAGCGGGTCGTGGCCGCGCCGACCACGCGGAACCCGCTCTGGCCGGGCAGCGAGCCGATGGAATTGTCCTCGCTCAGACGCGCCGAGCCGTCGAAGCGCAGCACCAGGCAAGCGATCTTGGACGTTCCCACGTCGAGAATGGCCACCACGCCCCGTTGCAGGGCCTGTTGCCGCATCTGGCGCATCGCGCGCTGTGACTGATAGAGATCCGTCATCACCTAATGCCCGCTCCCGTTGATTTTCCTGATCCGCCACCATTCGCCGATGGCCGCCTCGCTCATCCGCAGCGTGGGCCGCGCGCCCAGGCGCATGTCCACCGCCGTCACGTCGCGCCCCAGCAGGTCCTGCACCTCGTTGAGCGCCAGCACCCGCTCGAGCGCGCGCACCGGGTCCTCCTCGGGCAGCAGGATGCGCTGGTCGCGGTCCA
The DNA here is from genome assembly GCA_003511785.1 of Paracoccaceae bacterium. GTDB lineage: Bacteria > Pseudomonadota > Alphaproteobacteria > Rhodobacterales > Rhodobacteraceae > UBA7951. The sequence goes on along the minus strand of DOIS01000200.1, from coordinate 6,214 downwards.
GCACCACGTCCCAGCGCCGCGCGCCCATCCGAACCAGCCCGCGCAGCCGCCCGCCCAGCGGCTCGGCCGCCGCGATCAGGTCCAGCGCTTCGGCCACGTGCCGCTGCGCCCCCTGCCCGGCGATCAGCGGCAGGTCCGGGCGCTCGGTGCGCCGGGTCAGCGAGTCCACCCGCGCGCCGGTCTCGTCCAGCATTTCCAGCCCGTCGCGGCTGCGCCAGACGACCGCCGGCAGGCGCTCGGTCACGTCCACCTGCAAGATGCCGCCGGGCCGGACCCGCAGGCTCACGTTCTCCACCGGATCGAGCCCCGCGATGCGGTCGCGGATCGTGACCAGGTCGAGATCGAAGGAACTCACCGGAAAGTCGATCTGGACCACCTCGCGGATGTCCTCGGCGAGGTTCCGACCGGCCCCGTCGATCGCCATCAGGCTGACCATGAACTCGGGGCGCTCCTGGATGCTGGCGCGCATCTCGGCCACGAACATGCTGACCGCGTCGCGGCGCTGCTCGTCGGCCATGAACCCGCTCGCCGCGGCGAAGACCGCCGCCGCGGGCACCCCGATGCGCAGCCCCAGGCGGATGCCCGGCGTCAGCATCCAGCGCTGCATCCGGTAGTGCAGCCGCGAGGGCGCGGGATCGCGCGGCGTGGTCTCGTCTAGCGGTCGCATGAGGCGTCCTCCACCATCCAGCGGCACAGCGCGCCGAACGGGATGCCGCGCGCCGCGGCCTGTTCCGGCACCAGCGAGGTCGGCGTCATGCCGGGCTGGGTATTCAGTTCCAGCAGGATCAGCCCTTCCGCGCCCCGCGTCTCGTCCCAGCGGAAATCGGTCCGGCTCACACCGCGACAGCCCAGCGCCGTGTGGGCGCGCAGGGCGAAATCCACGCAGAGCGCCGCGATCTCGTCGGGGATATCGGCGGGCACCACGTGGCGCGAGCCGCCGGGTTTGTATTTCGCGTCATAGTCGTACCAGCCCTCGGTGATGATGTCGGTCACACCCAGCGCGCGCGCCGGCGCATCCGGCCCCGCGCCCATCACCGTGGTCGTCAGCTCGCGTCCCGGCGCAAAGCTCTCGACCATCACCATCTCGGGCATGGTCTCGGCCAAGGGTGGCGGGCCGTTGGCGCCCTCCTCGACAATGTAGATGCCGACCGAAGAGCCCTCGTTGTTGGGCTTGACCACGTAGGGCGGCGCCAGCACATGGCCGGCCATGGCGTCGGCCTTCGACACGATCAGGCTCTCGACCACCGGCAGGCCGGCGGCGCGGAAGGCATCCTTGCTGCGCTGCTTGTCCATCGCCAGGGCCGAGGCCAGCACGCCCGAGTGGGTATAGGGCAGGCCCAGCCACTCCAGCAGCCCCTGTACGCAGCCATCCTCGCCCCAGCGGCCATGCAGGGCATTGAACACCACGTCCGGGGCAATGTCGCGCAGGCGATCGCAGAGGTCCGGCCCGGCATCCAGCTCGGCCACCTCATACCCTTCCCCGCGCAGCGCGGCGGCGCATTCGCGCCCCGACGACAACGACACCTCGCGCTCGGCCGAGGGGCCGCCCATCAGAACCGCAACCTTGGGGGTCTCACCGCTCGATCGACCCACGTCAGTGCCTCAATGTCCCGGGCCGTTGTCGGCCCTTGTTCGTTCCGACTCCGCCCCGGTTGATATGCCTGTTCCGGGTTGTGGCGGAGGGTTACGCCCCGGCCGGTTCGCCGATGCGCATGATTTCCCACTCTAGCTTTATGCCGCTGGTCTCGTAAACCTTTTTTCGCACCATCTCGCCCAGGCCCTCGAGATCGGCGGCGCTGGCATCGCCCGCGTTGATGAGAAAATTGGCGTGTTTCTCGCTCATCTGCGCGCCGCCCAGCCGCGCGCCGCGCATGCCCGCGTCCTCGATCACCTTCCAGGCCTTGAGGTCGTGCACGTCGTCGGCGCGGCCCGTCGAGGAGAACCCCGCCGGGTTGCGGAAGGTGCTGCCCGCGCTGCGGTCCTTGGTGGGCTGGGTCGCGTCGCGGCGGGCCAGTTGGTCGTCCATCCGCGCGTGCAAGGCCTTCGGATCGCCCAGGGGCCCGCGCAGCGTGGCCTCCACCAGCACCGCGCCCGGGGCCAGGTCGGTCTGGCGATAGCGAAAGCTCAGGGCCTCGGGGCCAAGCTCCACCACCTCGCCCGCGCGGGTTACCGCCCGGGCCGAGACGAAAACATCGGCCAGATAGGTGCCATAGCAGCCCGCGTTCATCCGCACCGCCCCGCCGATGGCGCCGGGGATGGTGCGCAGAAAGGTCAGATCGACCCCCGCATCTGCCGCCTTGCGGGCCACATGCGCATCGAGTGCGGCCGCCCCGGCCGTCACCGTGTCGCCCTCGATCGTGATGGAATTGAACCCGCGTCCCAGCCGGATCACCACCCCGCGCAGCCCCCCGTCGCGCACGATCAGGTTCGACCCGACGCCCATCGGGAACACCGGAACCTCTGGGGCCAGAGCCGCCAGAAACGCCGCCAGATCCTCGGTATCGGCCGGCTGCACCAGCGCCTCCGCCGGCCCGCCCACGCGCAGCCAGGTCAGTTCCGACAGCGCACGGTCGCGGGTCAACCGGCCGCGCAAAGGGGGATAATCCTGCACCATGCCCCCTGCTAGCCGCGTGCGGGCAGGCGCGCAACCCGCCCCCTTCTTTTCCTAAACAAATACCGCGGGGGGAGGCGCAACGCGCCGGTGGGCAGAGCCCCAGCCGTTCGCATTGCTGTGGGGCTAGCGGCGGTCTAACTGCTGAAAACAAGGGTATTCACGCGTTGATCTCCCTAAGGTTTGCCTTTGGCAAAACGCGGGCGCTTTCGCGCCCACCACGGGCGGTCGCTGCACTCGTGTTTGCTCGACAACAGCCGGACAGACCACATCGAGAAAAACGCCGGGGGCTGGCCCCCTACCCCCTCTGGCCCAAACGCGCCCGCACCCGGCGCGCGAGATAGATCACCGGCCAGCGCAGAACCGACATGCCCGCCACCATCACGCCCAGCCCGACCCAGGGCCCGTTCTCGTAGGTGACGAACCCCAGAAGCGGGATGCCCAGCGCGATCAGCGCATAGGCGCTGCGCCAGTGATTGTCGCGCGAGGGCAGCATGGCCAGCAGGTTGGCCACCACGGCCCAAAGCGCGGCCAGGATCAGCGACAGGCTCACGTTTCGCCCCCTTCCCCGCGCGCCTTGCGCCACAGATAGCGCAGCGGGTTGCGAAACATCGACAGAAAGCCCAGCAGCGCCGCCACCGACCAGCCCCAGCCATGCGCCGCCCCCAGCCACAGGATCAGCCCCGGCGCCAGCAGCAGAAGACCCAGCCCCGGCGCGTATTGCCGGCGCATCGGCAGGAAGGCTGTCCCCGTCGCCGCCAGCACCCAAAGGGCGGCCGAAATCGCCGCCGTGCTCATCGCGCCCCGCCCTCGGGGCGCGTCGTCATGCAGCCTGTCACCGGCACCTCCCTTTTCAAAAACACCGGCGCCGCGGCGCCGGCGTCACTCTCTCTCCAACCGCGCGGGCAACCCGTGCGCCCAGGCGCTGATCGTGCCCGCGCCCAGGCACACCACCATGTCGCCGGGCCGGGCCTGCTCGCGCACCAGCCGGGCCAGGTCGTCCTCGTCCAGGATCGCCCGCGCGTGACGGTGGCCATAGCGGATCAGCCCCGCGACCAGTTCGTCGCGGCTCGCACCGGGGATCGGGTCTTCTCCCGCGGCGAAGACCTCGGCGATGGCCACCACATCGGCCTCGTTGAAACAGGAGCAGAAATCGTCGAACAGCGCCAAGAGCCGCGAATAGCGGTGCGGCTGGTGCACCGCGATCACCCGCGCCCCGTCTTCGACCGCCTGGCGCGCGGCCTTGAGCACGGCGGCGATCTCGACCGGGTGATGGCCGTAATCGTCGATCACGGTGACGCCTCCGACCTCGCCCACCCGGGTGAAGCGCCGGTTCACCCCTCCGAAGGCCGCCAGCGCCGCGCGGATCTCCTCGCCCTTCATGCCCAGATGCCGGGCCACCGCCACGGCGGCCAGCGCGTTCGAGACGTTGTGATCGCCGGGCATCGGCAGGGTGCAGCCCTCGATCCGCTTGCCCTCGGCCTGAAGCGCCACGTCGAAATGCGCAACGCCCCCCTTGTAGGTCAGGTTCTCGCCGCGCACATCGGCCTGGGCATTGAAGCCGTAGGTCACCACCCGCCGGTCGCTGATCCGGCCCACGAGACGCTGCACCTCATCGTGATCGGTGCAGCACACCGCCACCCCGTAGAACGGGATGTTCGAGACGAAATCGTGGAACCCCTCGCGCAGGCGGTCGAAATCGCCCCAGTGTTCCATGTGCTCGGGGTCGATATTGGTGACGACCGCCACGGTCGCGGGCAGCCGGTTGAAGGTGCCGTCGCTCTCGTCGGCCTCGACCACCATCCACTCGCCCTGCCCCATGCGCGCGTTCGAGCCATAGGCATGGATGATCCCGCCATTGACCACGGTCGGATCGAACCCGCCCGCGACCATCAGCTCGGCCATCATGGTGGTGGTCGTCGTCTTGCCATGCGTCCCGGCAATGGCGACGTTGGATTTCAGACGCATCAGTTCGGCCAGCATCTCGGCGCGCCTGACGATGGGCAGCTTGCGCCGACGCGCCTCGTCCAGTTCCGGGTTGCCGGGCTTGATCGCAGACGAGATCACAACGACCTCGGCGTCCTCCAGGTTCTCCGCCGCCTGGCCCTCGAAGATCGTGGCGCCCAGCCCGGCCAGCCGCTCGGTGATCGCGCTCGCCTTCAGGTCCGAGCCCTGCACCACGTAACCCAGGTTCAACAACACCTCGGCGATGCCCGACATGCCGATGCCACCGATACCGGTGAAATGGATCGGGCCCACGTCGCCGGGCAGTTTCGTGGCTGGGGTCATGGGCGGTCCTTTCCGGCCAAGGTTTCTACGAGGGCGGCCAACTCCTGCGCGGCCTCGGGCTTGCCCACCGACAGCGCCGCCTGCGCCATTTGCGCTGCGGCGTCCGGGTCCGACAGCACTGCGGCGATCTGCGTCGAGAGCACCTCGACGTCAAGCCGGGATTCGGGGATCATCACCGCGGCCCCCGCCCGGGCCAGCCCGCGCGCATTGGCGCTCTGGTGGTCTCCGGCGGCGGCGGCGAACGGGATCAGGATCGAAGGCCGCCCGATCACGGTGAGATCGGCGATCGAGGAGGCCCCGGCGCGCGAGATCACCAGCTGCGCCTCCGTCATCCGGCGCGGCACGTCGTGAAAGAAGGGCTGCACATCGGCGTCGATCCCCGCCTCGGCATAGGCCGCCGCCACCCGCTCGCCATCCTCGGGGCGGGCCTGGTGGCTCACGCGCAGGTGCCGGCGGATCGGCTCGGGAAGGGCCGCAATGGCCCCGGGCACAACATCCGAGAGCACCCGCGCACCCTGGCTGCCGCCCATCACCAGCACCGACATCGGGTAGTCGCCGGGCGGGATATAGGCCGCGCCCGCGCGCTCATGCACCGCGCCGCGCACCGGGTTGCCCACATGCACCCCCTCCGCCCCCTCGGGCAGATCGGTGGGCCAGACGCCGCAGGCCACGCAGGCCACCCGCGTGGCGAAGAGCTGGTTCACCCGGCCCAGCACGCCGTTCTGTTCATGGATCATGCGCGGCAGCTTCATCAGCGTGGCCGCCCCCAGCGCCGGGATCGAGGGATAGCCGCCGAAGCCCACCACCACATCCGGCCGGTCGCGGCGCATGGCGGCCATGGCGCCCAGCACGCCAGCGGCGATCTTCGGCGCCACCAGCGCCTTCTGCACGGCGCCGCCACGGGCAAAGGTGGCCGAGGAGACCTCGCGGATCTCGGTCGAGTGCGGAAATCCGCCGGTATATCGCGCGCCGCGTGCATCGGTGGACAGCTGCACCCGCCAGCCCCGGCGCAGCATGGTCTCGGCCAGCGCCTGGGCGGGGAACATGTGCCCGCCGGTGCCCCCGGCGGCCATCAGCAAAAGCGGTTGTGTCATCTCAGGGCCTCGCGTTTTGCGCGCGCCCCGGCGCAACTCGCCCGCCGGCGCACAGGCCGGGGTCCGCCGATCGACCGCCCGCATCACCGCCGCCCGCGCAGGATGTCCCCGATCTCGCCTTGCGGGCGCGTGCGGGTGAAGGCCAGAAGCATCCCCACCAGGATACCCCCCGCGATCAGCGACGAGCCGCCATAGCTCACGAAGGGCAGCGTCATGCCCT
>DOIS01000347.1 GCA_003511785.1 Paracoccaceae bacterium | reverse complement strand
GGAAATCATAGAGGGGGTTGAATTCAAGGACGGGATCAACCAGGAAAAACATACCGCCTGATTACAGCGTCACCAACTTTTGGACATTGCTCTCTCCGCGTGCATTTCACCTTCAGCCAATCGCGGGTTCGTTTGCCCCGATAGGAGGCTGAGGCCCGTTTCGAGATGATCCCCTCGGCCCCGGCCTCGCAAGCGGCATCGAATACCTCCGGTCCGCGCCCTTGCACATGGGTGGACATGCGCAGGGGGCCGTCCTCGGGGCAGTCGGCCATCAGGGTCTCCAGCTTCTCGCGCCGGTCGAGCTGGGGTTCATCAGTCAGGTCCTGGCCATTCAGCTCCAGCAGGTCGAAGGCGAAGAAGACCCGCGGGCGACCGTCGCTCAAGGCCGCTTGCAGCGCCGAGAAGGGCGAGGCGCCGGCGGTCGCGGCCATCACCTCGCCATCGATCAGCGCGCTGTCGCAGGGCAGCGGGTCGAACGCGCCCTCCAGGGCCGCGAACTTGTCGGTCCAGTCCTTGCCCGACCGGGTGTAAAGCCGCGCGCTGCCCTTGCCGATCGCTGCAAGGCAGCGATAGCCGTCGAACTTGGTCTCGTGGATCCAGTCCTCCCCCTCGGGCGCGGCGTCCACCAGCGTGGCGAGTTGCGGGTTTCGGAATTTCGGGCGCGCTTTGCCGCGGTTCGGAGGTTTCCCTTTCTGGGCTGCCTTCTCTTTCGCCAACGGCTTTGCCTCGGTTTTGCGCGCGGTTTTACCCTCGGCGATCTCGTCCATGTTCCGGTCAGTCTTGACCGAGCCCATATGCTCTTTCGTCAATGAACCGGGATCGTTTCCGGCCAATTCATCACGCTCCTTGATGAGAAGCCAATTCTCCCGTTTCTCGCCCTTGCGCGGGCGCATCCGCACCAAGGCCCAGCCGCCGCGCATCCGTTCACCGTCGAGGGTGAACTTCAGCTTGCCTTTCTCCAAGCCCGCCTCGACATCGCCCGCCGGCGCCCATGTGCCCCGATCCCACAGTATCACCGTGCCGCCGCCGTAATCCTTCTTCGGAATGGCCCCCTCGAATTCGCCGTAAGACACGGGGTGATCCTCGGTCCGCACGGCAAGGCGCTTCTCGCCGGGGTCCGCGCTCGGCCCCTCGGTCACGGCCCAGGACAAAAGCACCCCGTTCCATTCCAGCCGAAAATCGTAGTGCAGGCGAGTCGCGTCGTGTTTCTGCACGACAAGGCTCAGGTCGGATCGCCGCGCACGGGCCATGCGGCCCTCGGGCTCGTCCGTGCGCGAGAAATCGCGGCGCGCGTTGTAGTCCGCCAGCCGGTCGGGGGACTTGCCCGCGCGACCCATCTCAGGACGCCTTCTTGCCGCCGCGCTTGGGCGAGCTCTTGCGCTTCGAGCCGCCTTCTTTTTCAGGCTTTCCTTCAACGCGGACATAAGATCGACCACGTTCTCGTCCTCCGGCCGGTCCTTGCCCTCGGTGCTGACGCGGCGGGTCTTCTTGTTCTTGCGCTTGGCCTCGATCAGGCCGGCCAGCGCCGCCTCGTAGCTGTCGGAGAAGGCGGAGGCATCGAAGGGTTTGGTCTTGCGCTCGATCAGCGAGGTGGCCACCTCGAGCAATTCCTGATCAGCCTCCGCCTCAGCCACGTCCGAGAAGATCGGGTCGGCCTCGCGGATCTCCTCGGCGAAATGCAGGGTTTCCAGCAATAGCCCCTTTCCGCAGGGCCGGATGGCGACGAGATATTCCTTGCCGCGCATGGTCAATTGGCCCAGACTGACCTTCTCGGCCTCGGCCAAGGCATCGCGCACGACACGATAGACATCCTCTGCCAGATCGTCCGGGGCCACCATGTAATAGGGCTTGTCATAGTAGAGTGGCGGAATCTCGCAGGCGCCGACGAATTGCACGATCTCCAGCGTCTTTTTCGACTCGAGCTTGATCGCCTCCAACTCTTCGGGGTCGATAAGGGTGTATTCGTCGTCGCCGGTCTCATAGCCCTTGACGATCTCGTCGGTGTCCACCGGACCAATGCCGGGCACGGTCTTCTGATAGCGCACCGGTTGACCCGAAGGCTCGTGAATCTGGCGAAACCGTATCTTGGCCGCGCTGCGCGTGGCCGAGTAGAGCTCGACCGGGATCGAGACGAGCGACAGGCGCAGCTGGCCCTTCCAGATCGCGCGCGGGGCCATCGCTTCAGCCCCCGACCCGCCGCATCGCCGCCATGTTACGAACCATCATCTGCTCTCCCTCTCTGCCGGTCCGTCACCGGGAATTGTTGCTCGCCGAAACGACACCGTGGGTCACCGAGTCGGTCATCTCCATGGCCTCGTCTTCGACCAGCCCCATGCGTTCGGCCAGCGCCTCGCGGCCCCGGTTGAGGCGACTCTTGATCGTGCCCACCTTCACCCCGCAAACCTCGGCGGCTTCCTCGTAGGAATATTGCAGCACCCCGATCAGCGTCAGAACTTCGCGCTCCTCGGGTGGCAATTCGGCCAGTGCGGTGCGGAAATCGGCCAGTTGCAGGCGACCGTCATGGCTGGGTTTTTCCGGCAGCCGTTCGGTCATGGCGCCGTCCGAATCCGCCACCTCGCGCACCGCTTTGCGGCGTTCGGAATAGAAGGTGTTGCGCAAGATCGTGAACAGCCAGGCTCGCATGTTCGTGCCCTCCTGGAACTTGTCGAGGTTCGACCACGCCTTGAGCACCGTGTCCTGCACGAGGTCATCGGCCGCGGCGGAATTGCGCGTCAGGCTGAGCGCGAAGGCCCGCAACACCTTCATGTGACCGACAAGCTCGGTCTTGGCCTTTTCTCGGTTCATGATGTGGTATCCTCGTCCGAGGCAATCTCGGAGCCGCCCGTATCCGGGTCTGGTGCAGGTGCCTCGAGCTGGTCGAGTTGGTTCATCAACTCGAGCAAGCGCGGCGGTAAATCCTGCTCGGCATCTTCCGCGAAGATGCGCTTCAGGTTATCGTCGATCTGGACGAAAGCGTCATCGGCATTTGTTTTCCTTGGCAAGCGTCACCTCTGGCCCGTTGAAATGTGCGAAAGAAATAATTCGCATCCCCGGGAACAAACGCAAGGTCGACGCGTTTGTTCCGCGGGAAAAGCAAAAAAGAAGAGGGAGTCTTTTTGTGTCACATTCGAGCGGTCAAACCACCTCTCTGTCCGACCTGATTGCGCCGCATCTGCCGGCGTTGCGCCGCTATGCGCGTGCCCTGACCGGCACGCAGACCGCCGGCGACAACTACGCCGCGACCACGCTTGAGGCCATCCTGGCCGACCCGTCCTGTTTCGATGCGCCGCGGCTTGGGGGCAAGGCGGCCTTGTTCCGTGTGTTCCACACTCTTTGGGCCAGCTCGGGTCAGCCAGTGCCAGAGCCCGCGCGGGCGCGCACTCGAGCATCTGTCCCGCCTGACCCCGAACACGCGCGAGGCGCTGCTCCTGCACACCGTGGAGGGGTTCACCAGCGACGAGATCGCTGGAATTATGGACAGCACGCCGGAAGAAGCCGACCAGTTGATCCAGACCGCGCGCGACGAGATGCAGCAGATGGTGCGCGGCAAGATCATGATCATCGAGGGCGAGGCGATCATCGCCATGGACATCAAGAGTATATGCTCGATGATGGGCCATCGCGTCACCGGCATTGCCCGCACGCATGACGCGGCCGTCAAGCTGGGCAAGAAGGAGCGGCCCGACCTGATCCTGGCCGACATCCAGCTGGCCGACAAATCCAGCGGCGTCGAAGCGGTCAACGAGCTTCTTGGCGAACTGGGCGACGTGCCGGTGGTGTTCATCACCGCCTTCCCCGAGCGGCTGCTTACGGGCGAGCGGCCCGAGCCCGCGTTCATGATTGCCAAGCCGTATCACCCCGACCAGGTGATCTCGGCCATCAGCCAGGCGATGTTCTTCGCCTCCACCGAAACACTGTCGTCTTGAGATACCTCGGTGCGGCACGCGATCCGCCGCACCGATCCTACCCTGAACTGGGCATTGAATTAAAAAACAGGCCGGCGCGGATTGTTCCGGCGCCGGCCTGTTCTCATGAGCGCGGTCGCGTCAACTCTTGACGGCGCGATAGATCAGGGTGCCGATGAACAGCACCAGGAAGATCACGAACAGAATCTGTGCGATCCCGGCCGAGGCGCTGGCGATGTCGCCAAAACCGAAAAGCGCCGCGACCAATGCGATTGCCAGGAATGCAAGTGCCCAGCCCAACAGGGTCCGTCTCCTTTTGGTTCGATATGGCCCCGATTGTCTGGGGATGGTCGAACCCAACGCGTACCTCCGGGCTTGGTTCCGTTCAGTGGTTGCGCAACGCGTTGATCAATTCGTCCTTGTCCATGCCCGAGCGCCCGTCGATGTCCAACTCCTGCGCGCGCTCGTAGAGCGCGTCCTTGGTCCAGTCGTCGTAGGCCGGCGCCTTGCCGCCCTTTTTTCCCGGGCTCTGGTTATCATTGGCCTGGGCATTGGCGATCCGGGCCGCCTTTTCCTTACTGGCTCCGTCTTCGCGCAAGGATTGATAGGTTTCGTCGTCCTTGATCGTCGGGCCATGATCCTTGGTCATCGTTTCCTCCTGCTCCATGATGCAAAAAGGGACGGATGGCGCCGGCTGGCCCCACCCGCCCAGTCTGACAGGGAAAAGCCCAAAAGACAGGGCCTGTCGAAAGAAGACGCAGCAGCGGGACTATTGTTCCCGGTCTTCGGGAGAGGAACCGATGCGGGTATCATGCGTTGGCCAAGGCAAATGCAGAGGAGCCGATGACACAGGACAGATCCACATGCACGTTCGCGCAGATCTGGTTGCGCGCAGGGGGTGAGGCATGAACCGCCCTGATGCCCGCGCGCCCGAAAAGCGCGAACTGGACGGCGATCCCGATCTGCAAGTCCTGATAACCGCCGCCGAGGCCTTCCCGCATTTCGAAACCCTGATGATGAACGCGCGCGAAGAGGTCCAGGCGGGGTTCCGCATCTTCGACCCCGAAACCCGGTTGCGGTCCGAGGCGGCGCGGGCCATCGGTGAAACCTGGTATGATCTGGTGGTCCACACGCTGCGTCGAGGGGTCAGGATGACAGTGGTCCTTTCGGATTTCGACCCGATCCACGCCACCGACCTGCACCGGGCCGCAAGGCGGTGCCTGCACCAGTTGCGCCGCGCGGCAGTAACCTCGGGCAAGCCCGGAAACCTGATTGTGCGCGCCGCACCGCACCCGGCCCAGACCGGGATGCCCCTGCGCGCGGCCCTGGCCCGGATCGAGCGCAAGCTGCTCCTGCCCCATGTCGAGAAGCTGAACGAATGGGACACCGAAACGCGGCGGCGCTGGATGCGGCAGACGCCCGGCGTCACCATGCTGCTGGCGCGCGCGGCCGAGAAGATCTCGCCCCGACCCTGGCGCCCGCCGCATATGCTGCCCGGCACGCACCATCAAAAGCTTGCCGTGTTCGACCGCGAGCGGCTCTATATCGGCGGGCTCGACCTGGACGAGCGGCGCTATGACGATCCGGGGCACCGGCGCGGCGGCCCGGATACCTGGCACGATGTGCAACTCTCGATGCGCGGGACGGTCGCGTCGGTCGCGGCCGATCATGTCGAGGCATTCGAGGCGGAATGCGCCGCCCGACAGGCCCCCGCCCCGCGCCCGGGACTGATGCGCACGCTCTCCGTGCGGCGCCATCCGCTCAGCCTGCGGCTGGGGCCAAAGCCCAAGGTCCACGAAATCCGCGACCGGCTGTTGGCCGAGATCGCGCAAGCACGGCAGTTCATCTATATCGAGACGCAATTCCTGCGCGACCCCACAATCGCCAAGGCGCTGGCACGGCGCGGTCGCGAGGTGCCCGGCCTGTCGCTGGTCGCGGTCCTGCCGGCGGCGCCCGAGGACAAGGCCTTCGACGGCAACAGGGGCATGGACGCCCGGTTCGGCGAATACCTGCAATCGCGCGCAGTTCGGAAGATCTCGGAGGCGATGGGGACGCGCGCGGTCTTTGTTGCGCCTGCCCAGCCAAAGCCCGACCGCGACCGCGAGGACGACCCGAACCTTGACGGCGCGCCGCTGGTCTATGTCCATGCCAAGGTGGCGGTGTTTGACGACCGGGTGGCGATCGTCGGCTCGGCAAATCTCAACGGCCGCAGCATGTTGTGGGACACCGAGGTCGCGGTCGCGTTGGAGACACCCGGAGTTGCGCGGGATCTGCGTCTGGACCTGATGCGCCACTGGATGGCCGACAACGGAACCGAGGCGCATTACGACCCGGAAACGGCGGCCGAGGCCTGGGGCCGTACCGCTCGGAAGAATGCCGAGGCGCGCCCGGAGGATCGCGACTGCTTCGTCCTGCCCTATCCCGAAACATCGGCCCGCGCCTTCGGCAAATGGTTGCCATTATTTCTGCATCCGATGGTTTGACGCGGGAACCCGGACGAGGCCCGCGCGTTTCCCCGGGGCACACAAGGCAAACCCTAAAGGAGGCATTGCGATGAACTGGGACCAGATCCAAGGCAACTGGAAAGAGATGAGCGGCCAGCTGCGCGAGAAATACGGCGAGTTGACCGACAACGAACTGCAAGAGACCCGCGGCGAGCGCGAGCAGGTCGAGGGGCTGATTCAGCAGAAATACGGCAAATCCAAGGAAGAGGCCCGCGCCGAGCTGGATCACTGGGCCGCGGACAACCGCGCCTGAGGCGCCGCGATAAACTGTAAACTGTTGGCACGCCGCCCGCCGTCGCGGGCGGCGTTTTTCATGCGCTAAGGCGGCGGTCACGCACCGACGATCTTGCCGCCATTGGGGTGCAGGGTCTGGCCATGCACGTAACTGCCATCCGAGGACGCAAGGAACAGATAGCAGGTCGCCACCTCCCACGGCTGTCCGGCCCGACCCAGGGGTGTGTTCTGCCCAAACTCGGCCCCCTTGTCGGGGGG
>DOIS01000160.1 GCA_003511785.1 Paracoccaceae bacterium | reverse complement strand
GCCAGCAGCGAGTGCTGCATGTAGGCGTTGTTGAGCGTGCAGCCGCAGGCCTCCATCGCGCGGCCCAGCGCCTCGGCCCGGGCCGCGACCTCGGCCGCCGGGGCGTCGGACATCAGTCCTGCGATGGGCAGGTCCACCAGCGCCAGTTCCTCGCCGTCGCGCCAGAGCGTCACGCCGCCGCCGACCCCGGCCAGGCGGTTGGCGGCAAGCGCCATCTGGTCGCGGTCGGTGCCGACGACGATCATGTGGTGGCTGTCATGCGCCACGGTCGACGCCATGGCCATGCGGCCGTTATAGCCGAAGCCCGACACGAAGGCGTTGGTCACGCCGCCCGTGCCACGGTGCCGTTCGACCAGCGCGATCTGGCAGATGTCGCCCTGCCCGGCGACCTCCACGAGCCCGTCCCGCACCGGCAGATCGGCGGTGAGCGCCTTGGTCGGCGCCTGGTTCTCGACCACGCCGATCACGTTAGCGCGCACGCTGTTGGCCCCCTCGGGCGCGGCGATCTCGAAATCGACGGCGTCCAGCGCGTGGCCCAGGTGCACGGTTTGCCGGGCGCTGTCGGGCCAGTCGTAATGCGGACACTCGACCTTGATCGCGCCGTCTTCCGCCACGACCTGGCCCCGCGCGATCACCGTCTCGATGGGCAAGTCGCGCAGGTCCGACGTCAGGATCACGTCGGCCCGCCGTCCCGGCGTGAGCGAGCCGATCTCGCGTTCCAACCCGAAATGCGTGGCGGTGTTGATCGTCGCCATCTGAAGCGCGACCAGCGGGTCGCAGCCGCAGGCGATGGCGTGGCGCACGACGCGGTTCATGTGGCCCTCGTTCACCAGCGTGCCGGAATGGCAATCGTCAGTGCAGAGGATGAAGTTGCGCGGGTCCAACCCTTTTTCCGTAACTGCCGTGATCTGGCTTTCCACGTCATACCAGGCGCTGCCCAGCCGCAACATCGACCGCATGCCCTGGCGCACCCGGGCGATGGCGTCGGCCTCACAGGTGCCCTCGTGATCGTCGGCCGGGCCACCGGCCACGTAGGCCGCGAAATCGCGCCCCAGATCAGGCGAGGCGTAATGCCCGCCCACGGTCTTGCACGCGGCCTGGGTCGCCGCGATCTCGGCCAGCATCTTGGGATCGGCGGCGGCCACGCCGGGAAAGTTCATCATCTCGCCCAGGCCGACGATGCCGGGCCAGGTCATCGCCTCGGCCACGTCCTCGGGCGTGATCTCATGCCCCGTGGTCTCGAGCCCCGGCGCCGAGGGTGCGCAGGAGGGCATCTGGGTGAAGATGTTGACCGGCTGCATCAGCGCCTCGTCATGCATCATCCGCACGCCCTCCAGCCCCAACACGTTGGCGATCTCGTGCGGATCGGTGAACATGCTGGTCGTCCCGTGCGGGATCACCGCACGGGCGAACTCGGCCGGGGTGAGCATTCCGCTCTCGATATGCATATGCGCGTCGCAGAGACCGGGGATCATATAACGGCCGTTGGCCTCGATCACCTGCGTGTCGGGGCCGATGCAATGGGTTGCGTCGGGCACGACGCAGGCGATACGCCCCCGGGTGATGGCGATGTCAAAGCCGGGCAGGGCCTCGCGGCTGTGGACATTGACCCAGATGCCGCCCCGGATCACCGTTTCGGCGGGCGCGCGCCCTGCGGCGACGGCGATCAGCTCGGCGGCCACCTCGGGCCAGGCGGGAAAGGAGTTGTGCGACATGCGCCAATCTGGTCGCAAAGCCCGGACAGGTGCAAGCCCCCGGCGACAGGTTTCACCGAACCGCCATGAATTGACAGGGCGGCGCGGGGCGGATCACAGTCGCTCATGGATTACGACAGCATCGACGCCCCCGGGTTTGGCCGCTCGCTGCGGGGGATCGGGGTCAACCTTCTGGTGCGGGACGTGCCCCGGCAGTGCGCCTTTCTCGAAGCGGTGTTCGGGATGACCGCGCATCAGGTGACGCGGGATTTCGCCATCCTGCGCTTTGGCGATGCCGTGTTCCAGATCCACGCCGATGCGACCTATCACTCCAACCCGTTGCTGGACCTTCTGCCCGAGGCCCCGCCGCGCGGCGCAGGCGTCGAACTGCGGCTCTACGACTGCGACCCGGACGCGGTAGCGGGCCGGGCCGAAGCGGCGGGCGGCGTGGTGCTGGCCGTGCCCGTCGACAAGCCGCACGGGCTGCGAGAGGCCTACATTCTCTGCCCCGACGGCTATGCCTGGGTGCCCAGCCGGCCCTTGCCCTCCGAGACCGGATGAGCTTTGCTACTGGCCTTGGCGCGCGGAACCTGCTAGGGACGCGCGCCAGAGACACGGAGTTCCAGGCCCTCGTGACCGCCGCGGCCCAGACGATGCAAAGCCCCGCCCCTGCCCCCGCGCATATCGAAATGCGCGGGCTGAGCTATGGCCGCGACGGGGTGCCGATCCTGACCGGGATCGAGGCCGATCTGCGCCATCGCCGCATCGCCGTGCTGGGCCGCAACGGGTCGGGCAAATCCACCCTGCTGCGTGCGCTCTGCGGGCTGATCGAGCCTGATGCGGGCGATGTTCTGATCGACGGGGTGGACGTGCTGCGCGATCGCAAAGGGGCGCTGCGCAAGATCGGCATCCTGTTCCAGAACCCCGACCACCAGATCATCTTCCCCACCGTGGGCGAGGAGGTGGCCTTTGGCCTGCGCCAGACGGGCCTGTCCAAGCGCGAGGCCCACGCCCGCGCCCGCGCCGCGCTGGACCGTTTCGGCCGCGCGGCATGGCAGGATCGCGCCACCGCCACGCTGTCCCAGGGCCAGCGGCACCTGGTTTGCCTGATCGCCGTGCTGGCGATGGAGCCCGCGGTGATCGCGCTGGACGAGCCCTTCTCGGGGCTCGACATCCCCACCACGCGGGGGTTGACCCGGATGCTGGAGCAATCTCCCGCCACGCTGGTGCATGTCACCCACGATCCCCGCCTCGTGGCGGACTATGACCACGCGATCTGGCTGTCGGGCGGGCGGGTCGCCGAGCAGGGGCCGGCGGGCGACGTGCTGCCGCGGTTCGAGGCGCGCATGGCGCAGGAGGGAGAGGCCGATGCTTTCGCTGACCTCCCCGGTTGAAACCCGGTTCCACCGCATCCCCGCCGGCGCCAAGCTGGCGGCCCTGTCGGCGGCGACCGTCGCGCTGTTTGCCATCGACGAGCCGCGCGCGATGGGCGCGGCGCTCGCGGTGACCGCCGGGCTCTATGCGCTGGGGGGCCGGCCTTTCGTCACGGCGGGGCTGCGCGCGCTGCGCCCGCTTTGGATCTTCGTCGCGGTGGTGCTGGTCTGGCACGGCTGGGCGGGTGAGCCGTGGCAGGGGGTGATCATCGCGCTGTGCATGGGTGTGGCGGTGGCCCTGGCCAACCTGGTCACGATGACGACGCGGCTCGAGGACATGACCGACGTGGTCACATGGCTGGCCAGCCCGCTGCGGCCGCTGGGCCTGTCGCCGCGGGTGCTGGGCTTTGCCATCGCGCTGGTGGTCCGCTTCACGCCGGTTCTGCTGGACAAGGGGCGCGCGCTCGGCTATGCATGGCGCGCACGCAGTCCGCGCCGGCCATCCTGGCGGATCGTGCTGCCGCTCACTCTGGTGGCCATGGACGACGCCGAACACGTGGCTGAGGCGCTGCGCGCGCGCGGCGGACTGGATTGACCTGACGCAAGGAGACAAGACCGAGATGGAACGCAACCTCGTGATGATCGCCCTTTTCGCCGCCCTGATCGCGGTGCTGGGCCTGATCCCCAAGATCACGCTGATCTCGGGTGTGCCGATCACCGCGCAAAGCCTGGGCGTCATGCTGTGCGGCACGGTGCTGGGCGCCCGGCGCGGGGCGCTGGCGGTGCTTCTGTTCCTTCTGCTGGTGGCGCTGGGCCTGCCGCTCTTGGCCGGGGGCAGGGGCGGCCTGGGCGTCTTCGTCGGCCCGTCGGCCGGGTTCCTGGTGGGCTTTCCCATCGCGGCCTTCGTCACCGGCCTGATCGTGGAGCGCCTGCGCGCCCTGCCGCTGGTGCTGGCGGGCATCCTGGCTGCGGTTCTGGGCGGGATCGGGGCGCTCTACATTCCCGGTATCGCGGGCATGGCCATCGTTCTGGACAAGAGCCTGGCCGAGGCGAGCCTGCTGGCTGCCCCCTTCCTGCCGGGGGATTTGATCAAGGCCGCCATCGCCGGGATGCTGACGGCGGCGCTGGCCAAGGCGCGGCCGGGCGCGGTGATGTCGCGGGCCTGAGGTCGGCGCTCCGCGCTGATATCCAGCGCTCCGCCCCCTCTTCCTCTTGCGAAAAATACTTCGGGGGGTGCGGGGGCAGAGCCCAGCCGTTCGGATTGCTGT
>DOIS01000232.1 GCA_003511785.1 Paracoccaceae bacterium | reverse complement strand
CTGGATCTCGCGCTGCGCGAACAGACCGGGCTGGCCGTCTCCATCGCGGATGAAAGCCTCAACTGCGTGGCCCTGGGCACCGGCAAGGCGCTGGAATACGAAAAGCAGCTGCGCCACGCGATCGACTACGACAGCTAGAAGGGCATCCTGTCGGCGCCCTTCCCGGGCGGCCGGCAACAGTTGACGCGTTTCTGCAAGGCTCTAACCTCAAAGCCTCCTTGGTCGACACCCCAAGGAGGACGCCGATGCGTGTTCATGCCTCCGCCCTCGTCCTGTCAAGCGTGACCGGAGCCGCGTATGCGGACCGGACCATCACACCGGAGACGCATATCCGGGCCGAACAGGACGTGTCCTTCCATGCTTTTCAGGGGCTTGCCGGCAACGCGGTCAATCGCTTCTACTACGTGCGTCAACCAACGCCGCTCGATGCGCAATCCGTGGTTCGGATGAACCGCGACACCCTTTATGCCGCAGCGCTCGTCGATACCGAGGGCGGGGCAACCCTGACTATCCCCGAATTCCCGGACGACCGCTATTTCTCGGTTTTCGTGGTGGACAACGATCACTATGCGCCGACGACATTCTACAGTACCGGCACCCATCAGATCCCCGACGATACGAAATACGTGCTGCTCGTCCAGCGGATTCAGGTGATGGATCCGCAGGACGCGCAAGAGGTGAAGATGATCAACGCGCTGCAAAACGCCTTTCGTATCGAGGCCTCCAGCGACGATCTCTTCCCCAAGCCGGACTGGAACGTGGACAGCATGCTGGCGTTGCGGTCCGAGTACGAGTTGGAGTTCCAGAAATTCGACCAGTACGAGCCCGGCTGGATGGGCCCGCGCGGCGCGGTGGACGAGACGACACGCCATATCGGCCTGGCGGGGGCGCAATACCTGTTCCCCGAAAAGGACGCCGTCTACATCAATTACACGGGGCCGGCAGCGGCCGACACCTGTTATTCCGCCACCTATGACGTGCCGCCCAACGACGCCTTCTGGCCGATCACCGTGTATGGCAGCGACGGGTTCATGAAAAGCGAGAAAAACATCGTCAACGATCGCAACGTGACACTGAATGAAAACGGTAGCTTCACCATGTTTTACGGGTCCGCCGACCACTGCGGCGATCGTCCCAACCGGGTCGACATCACCGATGGCTGGAATTTCCTGATGCGGATCTATCGCCCGGGACAGCCGTGCTGGACCGGACCTATGCGCTGCCCGATGTCGAGGAGGTGTCGTGATGGCCCGCAATTTTCTGATGGCGACGTTGGCCATCACCCTTGGCGCGGGCATGGCGCTGGCCGACGAAATGCCGGTTACTGTCGAAAACTTCACCATCGCCGAAACCGACCGTTACATGGCCGAACATTCGGCCGGTCACGCGGTCAACACGATCCGGCACGCGCGCGAGCCGTCCGGGCCGGACAACCAGTTCGTCATCACCGAGAACAAGGATGTGCTCTACAGCCACGCGGTGGTCGGCACGGCGGGCGAGGCCACGATCAGCAATCCCGACTGGGACTATCTCTCGATGATCCAGATCATCGACGAAGCGCATTACACGTTGCACGTGCTCTATGCCGGGGAAAGCGTCGCCCTCACCCCCGAGGACCTGACCACCGGGCGATACGTGTTCCTGAACATGCGCACCGGCCTGAAATCCACCGACGCGGCCGGGCTGGCGCACGCACATGCTCACCAGGACGGGTTCCGAACCGACGCCGCCTCGGCCCAGCCTTACACCCCCAAGGGCTTCGATACCGAAAGCCTCGACTCGGTGCGGGCGTCGCTGGTCGCCCGCGCGGGCGAGGCCGACCGGCCCGAGAAGTTCTTCGGCCGGCCCGAGGATGTCGACCCCGAGATGTTCCTGATCGCCACCGCCAAGGGGTGGGGCGGGCTGCCCTACAAGGACGCGGTCTATATCTCGACCATCGTGCCCGAGGGCGAGGCGGCGCAAGGGGCCTGTTCGCACATGACCCTGCCACGGCCGCCGCTGGATTACGACGCGGGGGCGTTCTTTTCGGTCACAACAGCGCCGACAGCTGGATCATGGAAGAGAATTTCGCGTTGAACGACCGCGCAGCCGAGAGCAATCCCGACGGTTCGATCACCTTCCGCTGCAACTGTCCCGGCCAGCCCAACAACATGGAGGTGCAGCCGCGTTGGTCCCAGGTCATCCGTCTCTACCAGCCGATCAGCGCAGAGGCGATCTCGGACTACGTGGCGCGCATCACCTCCGAGGTCGCGGTCGAACCCGGAGGCAGACCCCCGAGCCCGGTTTCGCGGGAGGCAGACCCTTGCCACCTCGCGGAAACGGGCCTTTTTGCTCTCAACCCCGATCGGGCCGCATGATATACCGCCGCCCATGGCACGGGACCGCTCACAGACCGAGGACTTCACCGGCCCCCTGCGGCGTCTGCTGATCGGGGTTTTGCTGCTGTGCCTGCTGGGGTTGTTCCTGGTCTGGCGCATCGACAACCCGCGGGTCGAGCGATTCCGCGCCCAGGTGATCGACGCGGTGGTGCCCTCGATGGATTGGGCCATGGCCCCGGTCACCGGGGCGATCAACCTGGTGCGGGATTTTCAGAGCTACCAGCGGCTGGCCGAGCAGAACCGCGAGCTGCGCAGCGAGCTGCGCCAGATGCGGGCCTGGAAAGAGGCTGCGCTCCAGCTCGAGCAGGAAAATGCCCGGCTGCTCGACCTCAACAACGTGCGTCTCGACCCGCGCCTGACCTATGTCACCGGCGTGGTCATGGCCGACAGCGGCTCGCCCTTCCGGCAATCGGTCCTGCTGAACGTGGGCGCGCGGGACGGGATCGTGGACGGCTGGGCGGCGATGGACGGGATCGGCCTGGTGGGCCGCATCTCTGGCACCGGCCAGAATACCGCGCGGGTGATCCTTCTGACCGATGCCAGCAGCGCGATCCCCGCGCTGGTGCAGCCCTCGGGCCAGTCGGCGCTGGTGGCGGGCGACAACAGCGCGGCGCCGGTGCTGGACTTCGTCGAGAACCCCGACCTGGTGCGCCCGGGCGACCGGGTCATCACCTCGGGCGACGGGGGGGTGTTCCCCGCCGGGCTGTTGATCGGGCAGGTGGCCGCCGATCCCCAGGGGCGGCTGCGGGTGCGGCTGGCCGCCGATTACGAGCGGCTGGAATTCCTGCGCGTGCTGCGCCACCACGGCACCGAGGCGGTCGAAGGGCCCGGCGGTCTGGTCGCGCCGCAAAGCGGCCTGCCCACGGGGTGCGCGGCGCCCGCCGGTCCCGCGCCTGCCGAGTCGGCGGAGGGTCCGGCCGATGGATAGCCTGTCGCGCTCGCGCATCTGGACCATGCGCGCGGTCTATGCCGGGCTCGCGCTGGTGGTGATCTTCTTTCACCTGCTGCCGCTCGACACGCTGCCGCGCCGCTGGGCGCCACCCGACCTGATCGTGGCGATCACCTTCGCCTGGGCGCTGCGCCGGCCCGATTTCGTGCCGCCGCTGCTGGTGGCGCTGGTGATGCTGACCGCCGATCTGATGTTCCATCGCCCGCCGGGGCTCTGGGCCTTCCTGGTGGTGGCCGGGGTCGAGTATCTCAAGGGCCGGTTCGAGGGGCTGCGCGACGCCAGTTTCCTGGGCGAATGGGCCGCCGTGTTCATCGTGCTGGTGACGATCACCCTGTTGAACCGCACGGTGCTGGGCCTGACCGGCGTGCCGCAGGCGCCGCTGGCGCTGACCCTGACCCAGATGCTGCTGACCGGGGCGATCTATCCGCTGGCCGTCGGCGTCAGCCAGTCGCTCATGGGCGTGCGCAAGCTGACGCCGGGCGAAAGCGACGCGATGGGGGGACGGGCATGAGACGCCATCCCCGCGAGTTGCATGGGCTGAACCGCAAGCTGGGTCGCCGCGCGCTGATCCTGGGCGGGGCGCAGGCGGGGTTCGTCGGCCTGCTGGCGCTGCGCATGCGGCACCTCCAGGTGGACCAGGCCGACCAGTTCCGCCTGCTGGCCGAGGAGAACCGGATCAACCTTCGCCTGATCCCGCCCGCGCGGGGCGAGATATTCGACCGCGAGGGCCGGGTGCTGGCCCGCAACAGCCAGAGCTACCGCATCGTCATGGTGCGCGAGGATGCCGGCGACGTGGAGGCGATCGTGTCCCGACTGGCCCGGCTGGTCGAGCTGGACCCCGACGATCTCGACCGCGCCATGACCGAGATGCAGCGCAGCGCGCCCTTCCTGCCCATCACCGTGGCCGAGCGCGTGGCCTGGGAGGACGTGAGCCGCGTCGCCGTCAACGCCCCCGCGCTGCCCGGCGTCACGCCCGAGGTGGGGCTGACCCGGGTCTATCCGCGCGGGCCGGACCTGGCGCATGTGGTTGGCTATGTCGGCCCGGTCAGCGATTACGATCTCGACCAGCTCGAAGACCCCGACCCGGTGCTGCGCATCCCGCGCTTCCAGATCGGCAAGGTCGGTGTCGAGGCCAAGGAAGAGGCGCTTTTGCGCGGCCGCGCCGGGGCCAAGCGGGTCGAGGTCAACGCCACCGGCCGCGTCATGCGCGAGCTCGACCGCCGCGAGGGCCAGCCCGGCGCCGATCTTCAGCTGACCATCGACGCGGAGTTACAATCCTACGTCCAGGCCCGGCTGGGCCGGCAGAGCGCCAGCGCCGTGGTGATCGACTGCGAGAGCGGCGACCTGGTGGCCATCGCCTCCTCGCCCTCCTTCGACCCGAACCTCTTCGTGCGCGGCATCTCGGTAGCCGATTACCGCGCGCTGATCGAGGACAAGTATCGCCCGCTGGCCAACAAGACCGTGCAGGGCATCTATCCGCCCGGCTCGACCTTCAAGATGGTCACGGCGCTGGCCGGGCTCGAGGCCGGGATCGTCGGCCCCGACGACACGGTCTATTGCCCGGGCTTCCTGGAGGTGTCGAACCGGCGGTTCCACTGCTGGAAACGCGGCGGGCACGGGCATGTGGATCTCGAGAACTCGCTCAAGCAGAGCTGCGACGTCTACTACTATTCCTTGGCGCTCGAGGTGGGCATCGACAAGATCTCGGAAATGGCGCAGCGGCTGGGTCTCGGCGTGCGCCACGACCTGCCCATGTCGGCAGTGGCCGCGGGGTTGACCCCGGACCGGGCCTGGAAGAAGCGCGTGCATGGTGAGGAGTGGCTGATCGGGGACACGGCCAACGCCTCGATCGGGCAGGGCTTCATGCTGGCCTCGCCGCTGCAACTGGCGGTGATGACCGCGCGGCTGGCCACGGGGCGGTCGCTCTCGCCACGGCTCATCAAGTCGGTCGATGGGGTGGAACGCCCTGAGACGCCGGGCGAACCGCTCGGCCTGAACGAGAACAACCTGCGCAAGATGCGCCAGGCCATGTATGCCGTCTCGAACGACCGGCGCGGCACGGCCTATTCCTCGCGCATCATCGAGGACGCCTTTCGCATGGCCGGCAAGACCGGCACCAGTCAGGTGCGCAACATCACCGCCGCCGAGCGCGCCGCGGGCGTGATCCGCAACGAGGATCTGCCCTGGGAGCGGCGCGATCACGCGCTTTTCGTCAATTTCGCACCCTACGAGTCCCCGAAATACGCGGTTGCGGTGGTCGTCGAGCATGGCGGCGGCGGCTCGACCGCAGCAGCGCCGATCGCCCGCGACATCACGCTCCAGGCGCTCTATGGCGACACGCCGCCGCTTTCGGCCTATCCCACGGCGGTGCGCTCGCGCATCCAGGCCCAGCAGGAGCGTCTGCAACGCGAACGCGACGCACGCGAGGCGGGCGAGAGCGACCGCGCATGAGCTATCTCGAATACACCGTCAAGCACACGCCCAGCGGGCTGCGCAAGCTGGCCTACCTGAATTGGCCGCTGGTGCTCCTGCTGCTGGCGGTGGCCGGCGTGGGCTTCCTGATGCTCTACTCGGTGGCGGGCGGGTCCTTCTCGCCCTGGGCCGAGCCGCAGATGAAGCGCTTCGCCCTGGGCCTCGGCGTGATGGTGGCGCTGGCCATGGTGCCGATCTGGTTCTGGCGGTCGATCTCGGGGGCGGCCTATCTGTTTTCGCTGATCCTGCTGGTGGCGGTCGAACTGTTCGGCGCGGTGGGCATGGGCGCGCAACGCTGGATCGACCTGGGCTTCATGCGGCTGCAACCCTCGGAGTTGACCAAGATCACCATGGTGATGATGCTGGCGGCCTATTACGACTGGCTGCCCGCCAAGAAGATCTCGCGCCCGCTCTGGGTGCTGTTGCCGGTATTGCTGATCCTGATCCCCACCGCGCTGGTGCTGCGCCAGCCCGATCTCGGCACCTCGATCCTGCTGCTGGCGGCGGGCGGCGGGCTGATGTTCCTGGCCGGCGTGCACTGGGCCTATTTTGCCGCCGTGATCGCCGCCGGCACCGGCCTCGTGGTGGCGGTGTTCCAGAGCCGGGGCACCAGTTGGCAGTTGCTCAAGAACTACCAGTATCGCCGCATCGACACCTTCCTCGATCCGTCCAGCGACCCGCTGGGCGCGGGCTATCACATCACCCAGTCCAAGATCGCGCTGGGCTCGGGCGGGGTGACGGGGCGCGGCTTCATGCAGGGCACGCAGTCGCGGCTGAACTTCTTGCCCGAGAAGCACACCGATTTCATCTTCACCACGCTTGCAGAGGAATTCGGCTTCGTGGGCGGGGTGTCGCTGCTCGTTCTCTACGCGCTGATCGTGCTCTTCTGCACCACCACGGCGCTGGCCACCTCGAACCGCTATGCGTCGCTGGTGACGCTGGGAATCGCGATCAACTTCTTTTTGTTCTTCGCGGTGAACATGTCGATGGTGATGGGGCTCGCCCCCGTGGTCGGCGTGCCGCTGCCGATGGTCAGCTATGGCGGCTCGGCCATGCTGGTCCTTATGGCAGCCTTCGGCATCGTCCACAGCGCCAATGTGCACCGCCCGCGCTGACCCCCCGACAAGGAGACTCCATGCCCGCCAATGTCCTTTTCGCCGCCCGTCCCGACCGTTGGGAGACCTACCGCGCACCGCTCGCCCGCGCGCTCGCGGCGGCCGGGGTGGCGGCCGAGCTGCGCACCGAGTTCGCTCCCGAGGAGGTGGATTACATCGTCTATGCCCCCAACAGCCGGGTGCAGGATTTCACCCCTTACACCCGGCTCAAGGCGGTGCTGAACCTCTGGGCCGGGGTCGAGAACGTGGTGGGCAACGACAGCCTTCACGTGCCGTTGGCGCGGATGGTGGATCACGGGCTGACCCAGGGCATGGTGGAATGGGTCACGGGCCATGT
>DOIS01000343.1 GCA_003511785.1 Paracoccaceae bacterium | reverse complement strand
CGTGGTCACCCGCGCCGATTTCGCGGATGACATCCCCTTCGCCCCCGGCATGGCGGGCGAGCTGTGGAACACGCTGGAAAACGTCATGGCGGGCGAGAAGGTGCTCTATGACGGGCACGCGCTGGCCGCCGTGGCCGCCACCTCGCAACTGATCGCGCGCGACGCGGTCAAGCTGATCGAGGTGGAGTATGAACCGCTGCCCCATGTCACCGACGTGGACGCGGCCATGGCCGAGGGCGCCCCGGTGATCCGCGAGGGCGCGGCCGAGGCGACGGTTCCGCAAGGGCTGCATCCGAACGTGGTGCGCTATCACGAGAGCGGGCATGGCGACGTGGACCAGGGCTTTGCCGATGCCGACCTGGTGATCGAGGAGCATTTCGCCACCGAGGCCACCCACCAGGGCTATATCGAGCCGCATGCCTGCCTGGGCATCCTGGGCAGCGACGGCAAGGGCGAGATGTGGTGCTGCACCCAAGGTCATTGGAACGTGCAGAAGGTCTGCGCGGCGCTGGTGGGGATCGAGACCAGCGGGCTGCGCGTCACCGCCTCGGAGATCGGCGGCGGCTTCGGCGGCAAGACCACCGTGTTCATCGAGCCGGTGGCGCTGGCGCTGTCGCGCAAGGCGGGCCGGCCGGTCAAGATCGTGATGAGCCGGGCCGAGGTGTTCCGCGCCACCGGCCCCACCGCCTCGACCTCGATGGACATCAAGATCGGCATGAAGCGCGACGGCACCATCACCGCCGCCCAGGGCGTGTTCCGCGCCCAGGGCGGGGCCTTTCCGGGTGCGCCCTCGGACATGACCGCGATGTGCGCTTTTGCACCCTACGCGCTCAAGAACGTGCACCAGGTGGGCTATGACGTGATGACCAACCGGCCCAAGCAGGCGGCCTATCGCGCGCCGGGCTCGCCCATGGCGGCCTTCGCGGTGGAATCGGTGATCGACGAGCTGTGCAAGCGGCTCGATCTGGACCCGATCGACACGCGGTTCAAGAACGCCGCGCGCGAAGGCGCCAAGGCCAGCTATGGCCCGCGCTTCCAGCGCATCGGCCTGGTCGAGACGCTGGAGGCGGCGAAGGCGCACCCGCATTACACGGCGCCCCTGGGCGAGGGCCAGGGGCGCGGCATCTCCTGCGGGTTCTGGTTCAACCATGGCGGCGAGACCAGCGTGAGCCTCGCCATGTCCGAGGACGGCTCGGCCCAGATCATGGTGGGCACGCCGGATATCGGCGGCTCGCGCGCCTCCATGGCGCTGATGGCGGCCGAGATCCTGGGCATCCCCTACGAGAACATCCGCGTGACCATCGCCGATACCGCCTCGCTGGGCTATAACGAGATCAGCCACGGCAGCCGCGTGACCTATGCCTCGGGGCTGGCCACGATCAAGGCGGCGCGCGCGGCGGTGGACGAGATGTGCAAGCGCGCGGCGGCGAAATGGGGCATCGACCGCGAGGCGGTGGTCTGGGAGGACGGCTACGCCAAGCCCTCGGGCCCCAACGCGGGCGAGTTCGAGCCGCTGCACATCTCCGAGATCACGGCCAACATGGGCGCCACCGGCGGCCCGATCAACGGCCATTTCGAGGCCACGCCCGAGGGCGCCGGGGTCAGCTTCGCCACCCATATCGTCGATGCCGAGGTGGACCGCGAAACCGGGGCGACACGCGTCGTGCGCTACACGGTTGTGCAGGATGCCGGCAAGGCGATCCATCCGACCTATGTCGAGGGCCAGTTCCAGGGCGGGGCCGCGCAGGGCATCGGCTGGGCGCTGAACGAGGAATACATCTACGGCGCGGACGGGCGGCTGCAGAACGCGGGGTTCCTGGACTATCGCATCCCGGTGGCCAGCGACCTGCCGATGATCGACACGGTGATCGTGGAGGTGCCCAACCCCGGCCACCCGTTCGGCGTGCGCGGGGTGGGCGAGACCTCGATCTGCCCGCCGCTGGCGGCGATTGCCAACGCGGTCTCGGCGGCGGCGGGGGTGCGGATGCGCCACCTGCCGATGTCGCCGCCGCGCACGCTGGCCGCGCTGGAGGCGCAGGCGCGCGATGGTTGAGGTCAATCTCTGGTCGGGGCTGCGCGCCCTGGCGGACGGGCGCGAGAGCGTCGAGGTCGAGGCCGACACGGTGGGCGGGGTGCTGCGCGAGCTGGTGCGCGCCTATCCGGCCTTGCAGGAGCCCATCGACGCGGGCGTGTCGGTCTCGGTCAACGGGCGCATCATCGCCAGCGACCTGACCGCCCGGGTCGAGTCGGACAGCGAGGTGTTCCTGTTGCAGCGGCTGCGCGGAGGCTGAGCGGGGGTGGTGGGTTGAAACCCCGCCCCACGCCTGTGTCTGGCCCGGTCGGGATGACGCCCCTCCCTAGGGTTGAGCGGCATCCCGACCGTTAGGCTTGGGCACCGGGGCGGACGTATCGGCCCCGTTCACGTCGCGGCCGGCGGCGGTTGCTGCCTCGTACGTGACCAGCGGGAAGCGCACCTCGGTGCGCATCCCCCGCGCCGCGCCCGCCCGGTGCATCTCGCCGTCCAGATCGGCGACGAAGGCCTGTACCAGGCGCGAGCCGAGCCCGCCGAAATCGCTGTCGTCGGCCTGGCCGGTCGCCGCGCCGATCCCGTCATCCTCCACCGTCAGGCAGGCCTGGTCCACCTCGCGGCGCAGGCGCACGCGGACCGCGCCCCTCTGCCCGTCGGGGAACCCGTGCTTGACGCTGTTGGTCACCAGTTCGTTCACGATCAGTCCCAGCGAGATGGCCTGGCCGCCGGAAAGCGCAAGTGCGTCGATCTCCGCCCCGATGCGAATGTCCCGCCCGTCCACCAGGGCGGTCTCCAACCCCTCTACAATGCCGCCGAGATAGGGTTGCGCCTCCACCTCGTCGATCCAGCCCGAGACGCTCATCGCCTCGCAGAGCTTGCCGATGGCCGCCACCCGCATGCTGATCCGTTCCAACGCGGGGCCGGCCGCCTCCGGGGCGCCGCGCGCCTCGGTCGAGATGATCGAATTGACCACGGCAAGGCTGTTCTTGACCCGGTGCGACAGCTCGTCGAAGAGCCGACGTGTCTTTTCCAGCGCCTTTTCGCGGGCCTCTTCCGCCGATTTGCGCTCGGACACGTCGCGGAAGAGAATCATAAACCGGCCATGCGGCTCGACCGGCGAGGCATGCACCTCGAACCAGCGGCCCATGGGCACCGAGCCGTTCCCGAGCCTCAGCGTCTCGCGTCCAAGACCCACGCGGGCATAGGTCTCGATCCAGTGCTGCTCCAACGCGGGCACCAGCTCCAGCGCGGTGCGGCCCCTGGCATCCTTCAATCCGGTGAAGGCCTCGAACTTCTCGTTCACCTCCAGGAAACGGTAATCCACCGGCTTCCCCTCGGCATCCACGATCATTTCGCACAAACACAACCCGTCGCCGGTCAGGCGGGTCACCGCCGTGAACAGCTCTTCCGTCGGTGTCATGGTCGCCCTCGTTCAGCTGCGTCCCCCGATGATTTGCGCCATTATCAGCTAGGGCCTGTGGACAT
>DOIS01000161.1 GCA_003511785.1 Paracoccaceae bacterium | reverse complement strand
AGGGCTATAAACCCGTGGACGTGCTCTATCGTCGGGTGGATGACGATTTCCTGGACCCGATGACCTTCAATCCTGACAGCATGCTGGGCATCCCGGGGATCATGGATGTCTATCGCGCCGGCGGCATCACCATCGCCAACGCGCCCGGCACCGGCATCGCCGACGACAAGGCGATCTATTCCTACATGCCCAAAATCGTAGAGTTCTATACCGGCGAGCGCCCGATCCTGAACAACGTGCCCACCTGGCGCTGTTCGGAACAGGACGCGCTGGCCTATGTGCTCGACAACCTGTCCGATCTTGTGGTCAAGGAGGTGCACGGCTCGGGCGGCTACGGGATGCTGGTCGGCCCAGCGGCCAGCAAGAAGGAACTGGCGGCCTTCCGCGCCAAGCTCAAGGCGCGGCCCGCGAACTATATCGCTCAACCCACGCTGTCGCTCTCGACGGTGCCGGTGCTGACGCAAAAGGGGCTGGCCCCGCGTCACGTGGACCTGCGCCCCTTCGCGCTGGCCTCGCCGCAAGGGGTCGAGATCATTCCCGGCGGCCTGACGCGCGTAGCGCTCAAGCAGGGCTCTCTGGTCGTCAATTCCAGTCAAGGCGGCGGCACCAAGGACACCTGGGTTCTGGAGGACTGACGCGATGCTGGGAAAAACCGCCGGCGGGCTCTTCTGGATGATGCGTTACATGGAGCGGTCCGAGAACACCGCCCGGATGATCGATGCGGGGCTGCGCATCTCGCTGACCCGCTCCAGTGCGGCGGAAAGCGAGTGGACCTCGATCCTGACGGCGCTGGGGATGCTCGACGCCTATCGCGCCCGCCATGACGCGGTGATTGGCGAGAAGGTCGTCGATTTCCTGCTGCGTGACAAGGCCAACCCGGGCAGCGTCCTCGCCTCGGTCGGGGCGGCGCGCACCAATGCCCGGCTGGTGCGCACCGCTCTCACGCGCGGTGTCTGGACGGCGGTGAACGAGTGCTGGATGGCCCTCAACGCAGAGCTGGCCCGTCCCGTGCGCCAGCAGGACCTGCCCGAGATTCTCGAAATGATCCGCCAGCGTGGGGCCTATGTCCACGGCGCCCTGGACAGCACCATGCTGCGCAACGACATCTACGACTTCGCCCGGATCGGCACGTTCTTCGAGCGCGCCGACAACGTGGCCCGGGTGCTGGATGTGAAATACTACATTCTTCTGCCCTCGATCATGCATGTGGGCAGCGTCAGCGACAACGTGCAGTGGGAGACCATCCTGCGCGCCACCGCGGCCTCACGCGCATACCAAACCCTGCACGAGAACGAATACGACCCGCGCGGCATCGCCCATTGCCTGATCCTGGACACCCGCCTGCCGCGCAGCCTGCATTTCTGCTATCGCGAGATCGCCGGGAACCTCGATTTCCTGGCCCAGGAGTATGGCGAACGGCTGCCCTCCCATGCCAAGGTCGCGCACATTCTCCGGCGGCTCGAAACCACCACAATCGACAAGATCTTCGAGTTCGGCCTGCACGAGTTCATTCAGGAGTTCCTGGCCGACAGCCACGCCCTGGGTCGGCAGATCGAAACCGACTATCGGTTCAGCGAGTGATCCCATGCGCCTGACCATCTCCCATACCACCTCCTACCATTACGACGCGCCGGTGCCCTATGCGCTGCAACAACTGCGTCTGCGCCCGAAATCACGGGAAACGCAGGAGATCCTGTCCTGGGAGAT
Organism: Paracoccaceae bacterium; assembly: GCA_003511785.1. Classification (GTDB taxonomy): domain Bacteria; phylum Pseudomonadota; class Alphaproteobacteria; order Rhodobacterales; family Rhodobacteraceae; genus UBA7951. The sequence goes on along the minus strand of DOIS01000161.1, from coordinate 3,228 downwards.
CGGTATCGAGGGCGGCACGCGCCAGGTCTCGTTCGAGGACGAGCATGCCAATCACGTGGACCTAGTCAGCTTCGAGCCAGGCGTGCAGGATATCGTCATCCAGTGCCGGGGCGAGGTCGAGGTGACTGACACGCACGGCATCGTGGGCCGCCATACCGGGTTTGCGCCGCTGTGGCTGTTCCAGCGCGCCACGCCACTGACCCGAGCCGGATCGCAGGTGCGCTCGCTGGTGGCCTCGCTGCCCGAGCGCGAGGGAAACGGTCTGCCGCAGCTTCATGCACTGTCCGAGCACGTGCTGGAACGGCTGCCCTATTCCACAGATCAGGACAGCGCCGAGTTGAGCGCCGAGCAGGTCCTGACGACGGGGCACGCGGTCTGCCAGGATCATGCCCATGTGTTCATCGCCGCCGCCCGGCACCTGGGATTTCCCGCGCGATATGTCAGCGGCTACCTGATGATGAATGACCGGATCGACCAGGACGCCACCCATGCCTGGGCAGAGGCGCATGTAGACGGGTTGGGCTGGGTCGGGTTCGATGTGTCCAACGGGATCTCACCGGACGCCCGCTATGTGCGGGTTGCCACCGCGCTGGACTATCTCGGCGCGGCGCCGGTCTCGGGCATCCGCTTTGGACAGGCCAGCGAGGACATGCGCGTGCGCTTGCAGGTGGAACAATAACCGGGCAGAAGACACTGCGGAATCGGCGCATCGGAGGGCCAGTCTGACATGACATATTGCGTGGGCTTGCGCCTGGACGAGGGGCTGGTCTTCATGTCCGACACGCGCACCAATGCCGGGCTCGACAATATCGCGACCGCCCGCAAGATGCATACTTGGGAACGACCGGGCGACCGCGTCGTCACCCTGATGACCGCCGGAAACCTTGCGACCACGCAAGCCGTTGTCGGCCTGATCGACGAACGCACGAAAGCGCCGGGAGAACGGATACCCTCGATCCTCGAGGCCCCCTCGATGTTCCAGATCGCGCGCATCGTCGGCCGCACCCTGCGTGAGGTGATCGACGGCAATCTCGGCGATGGCGAGGCGCTTTCGGCCAGCGCCTTCGGGGCGACCATGATTCTGGGCGGGCAAATCGCCGGCAGCGAGCCGCGGCTGTTCCTGATCTATCCCGAGGGAAATTTCATCGAGGCGGGGGACGACAACCCGTTCTTCCAGATCGGCGAAACCAAGTACGGCAAACCGATCCTGGTGCGTGCCTTCGACCCGGCCATGGGCTTCGAGCAGGCGCTGAAACTGCTGATGGTGAGTTTCGACAGCACGATCAAGTCGAACCTCCCGGTCGGCCTGCCGCTGGACTACGTGACCTATACGCGCGACTCGCTGCGGCTGGGTCGACAGGGACGCATCGAACCCGACGACGCGTATTATGGCGAGATCTCCAACGGTTGGGGCGAGGCGCTGAAACTGGCCTTCGGTCAACTGCCGGATTTCGCATTTCCAGGAGACTGATCGCTCACGCTCGCCTGGGGCCCCGGCCGGATGCCGGCCCGCGCGACCTGGTCGTAGTGGGCGATGCGCTCGGCATGGTGCAGGGTGCGGCGCAACCAGCGCATGGCATCGGTATGGCTGAACACATGGCGCAGGTCGTGCAGCCCGGCATGTTCGCCCAGCAGCAAACCCCGGCGGTGCCGTTCGGTCCGGTCGGCAACGATCCGCTCCAGCCGGGCCAACCGCGCCGCCCGCATGTCTGCATCGGACCGGACCGCCCGGTCCAGCGCCTGGCCCAGCACCAGCGCGGGGCCGCGCAGGGTTTCGTCCTCGAGCACCGTGGCCACCGGCTCGCGTGTCTGCATGCGGTGCAGCAGACGACGCAGGTGATCGATCTGGTGCAGCAGTGCGGAGTAGGCCTCGGCATCGTCGGGACGCTCACGCGGCAGGCGGATCTCGGCCAGATAGGCCTCGAGCTCGTCGATGGCACCAGACAGGCGGGCCTGCGCCGCCGCCATGGCCCTGAAATCCGAGGGATCGCGCAAAGCCCGCGACAGGGCGCGGAACATGCTGCGCGCGATGGTTTGCGAAGCCGAAAGCGCGCAGGGCAATGCCGCCGCCGAATCCGACAGGAGCGATCGGTCCAACGCCACAAGCGGCTCGTCCGCCTCGGCCGGCACCAACCGCGCCACCAGCCGCGCGAAGGCCGGGGTCAGCGGCAGGAAGATCAAGGCACCCGCCACGTTGAACCCGGTGTGAAACAGCAAAAGCGCCGTCAACGGGCCCGAGACCTCTGCCAGCGTCTCGAGCGCGCCAGCCCCCAGCATCAGCACTGGAAAGGCCAGAAGCGAGATCGCGATGTTGAACAGCAGGTTCGCGACTGCCGCCTGGCGCATCGGTCGGGCCCCGCCGATCGAGGCCAGGATCGCGGTGAATGTGGTGCCGATGTTCATCCCGATCACGATGCAAGCCGCCTGGATCAGGCTGATCGCGCCACCCTGAAGCATCACCAGCGCTAGTGCCATCGCGGCGCTGGACGACTGCACCATCACCGTCACCACGAGGCCCAGCCCAGCCAAGGCCAACCGCCCGCCCAGGCTGTCGCCCGGCAGACGGTCCGGGGTGATCCAGCCGGTGACGCCCTCCATCCCCTGCTGCATCAGCTCCAGGCCGATCAGGATCAGGCACAGCCCGGCCAGGACCTGCGCCGCGCGCACTACCCCGCCCCGCCCCAGAAGAAGTGCCAGCGCCGCCAGCGGCAACGCGAACATCGCCACCTGGTCGAGTTGCAGCTTGAAGCCCAGAAGCGAAACCAGCCAGCCGGTGGCCGTGGTGCCAATATTGGCACCATAGATGATGCCCAGCGCCTGCGGCATGGTCATCAGCCCCGCGCCCACGAAACCAACGGTCATCACCGTCGTGGCGCTGGAGGATTGGATCAGCGCGGTGGCCCCCGCCCCGGTCATGGCGCCACGCAGCGGCGTCGTGGTAAAGCGCGCCAGCAGCCGACGCAGGCTGCTGCCCGCCGCCTCGCGCAGCGCGGTTGTCATTACATGCATGCCCAGCAGGAACATGCCCACGCCGCCCAGAACGATGATCCATTGTCCGTCCATTGCGCCTCCTTTCCGTCGCTCGAGCATGGCGTCCTGCCCCGTCCGGCGCAAGCTGAAGGCGAGCGCGGACATTGCCCTTGCCAAAGCGCGAATCCGGGTATAATTGACCCGCCACGGTCGGAGTGTAGCTCAGCCTGGTAGAGCACTGTCTTCGGGAGGCAGGGG
>DOIS01000290.1:1731-10951 GCA_003511785.1 Paracoccaceae bacterium | reverse complement strand
TGCACACGGATCACGCCCGCGCCGCGCGCCCCGTGCTTCTTCTCTTTCTCAAATACCTCCGGGGGAGTCGCGCGGCACGCGCGACGGGGGCAGAGCCCCCCTCAGCGCCGCCGGCGGCTGCCGCGCCAGCGCCTGGGGGCGGCGCCGTCCTCGCCGGTGCCGTCCGAGGCCGAGGAGAACGGCCCGATCCTTGCGGTGATCTGCTCCAGCGTCGGCCGCTCGCCGCGCGGGCGCTCGTCGAGTGCTGCACGCATGGCGCGCAGGTGCTCGGGCATGGTGCCGCAGCAGCCGCCGATGATGCGCGCGCCGGCGTCACGGGCCATCACCGCATACTCGGCCATCAACTCCGGCGTGCCGTCATAGTGGATATGCCCGTCCACGTATTTCGGGATGCCCGCGTTGCCCTTCGAGACGATCGGCCGTTCGGTGCCCTGCGCCACGAAGCCCAGCACCGTGCGCAGGATGTCCGAGGCGCCGGTGCCGCAATTGGCGCCGAAGGCCAGCGGCGGGTTGTCCAACTCCTCGACCAGCTGCGCCAGGTCGGCCGAGGTCACGCCCATCATGGTGCGCCCGGCGGTGTCGAAGCTCATGGTGCCGGCCCAGGGCAGCCCGGCCAGGGCAAAGGCCTCGGCGGCGGCGCGGAACTCCTCGGGCGCGCTGATCGTCTCGAGCCAGAACAGATCGACGCCGCCCTCCTTCAGTCCCTCGGCCTGCTCGTGGAACATTTCCACGGCCAACGCATGGCTCAGCGTGCCGATCGGCTCCATGATCTCGCCGGTGGGGCCGACCGAGCCCGCCACCACGATCTTGCGCTCGGCGCGGTCGGCCACCTCGCGGCCCAGCTCGGCGCCCACGCGATTCAGCTCGCGCACCCGGCGCTGCGCATCGTGCAGTTTCAGCCGCGCCACGGTGCCGCCGAAGGTGTTGGTCAGGAACAGGTCGCTGCCCGCCTCGACCGCGCCGCTGTAGAGCGCGGTGATCTTCGCCGGTTCCTCCACGTTCCACAACTCGGGCGCGTCGCCCGCCTGGAGCCCCATGTTGAACAGGTTGGTGCCGGTGGCGCCATCGGCCAGCAGCACGCCGCGGGTCTCGAGCAGGTGGGAAAGCGGGTCGGTCATGGCATCCGTCCTGGGCTGCGGGGGAGGGGGGAAACGAGACCCGCCCCGTCTGTCACGGACGGGGCGGGCGGTCGAAGGCTTGGGCCTCGTCAGACCGACGAGGCGCGGTGGATCACTTGCCGATCTCGGCCATCAGCTGCGCCTTGGCCTGGGGCAGGAACTCGGCCAGCTTGGCGCGCACCTCGTCCGGGCTGGACTTGTCGCCCAGGTCGCCCGCGACCTTGCGCACCACGTCCTCGGTCCCCGCCTCCTCGAAATCGGACTTGATGACCTCGCGCGCATAGGCGTCGGCCTCGTCGCCGGACTTGCCCATCAGGCCCGCGGCCCAAAGGCCCACCATCTTGTTGCAGCGGGCCTGGGCCCGGAACTGCATCTCGGCGTCATGGGCGAACTTGGATTCGAACGCTTTCTCGCGGTTGTCGAAGGTGGTCATGGCTGCGGCCCCTTGCGTGGTGATTTCCGTTGCTCCAAATATGCCGCCCCCCCGCGTCCGGCGCAAGGGGGCGCAGGGCCGCAGGTCGCACCCCGGCTTGCGGGCGCGCGGGGCTTGGACTAAACACGCGCCAACGCGGAAGGGAGTCGCCCTCCGCCTCCCCGTATGTCCGCCGGGACGGAAAGGTCGCTGCATGGCGCGTCGCACCAAGATTTACGAAGGCAAGGCGAAGATCCTCTACGAGGGCCCCGAACCGGGCACCATCGTGCAATATTTCAAGGACGACGCCACCGCCTTCAACGCCGAGAAGAAGGACGTGATCGAAGGCAAGGGCGTGCTCAACAACCGCCTGAGCGAGTTCTTCATGACCGGGCTCAACAATATCGGCGTGCCCACCCATTTCATCCGCCGTCTCAACATGCGTGAACAGCTGGTGCGCGCCTGCGAGATCGTGCCGCTCGAGATCATCGTGCGCAACTACGCCGCCGGGTCGATCTCGAAACGGCTGGGGCTCGAGGAAGGCACGCAACTGCCGCGCCCCATCGTCGAATACTGCTACAAGGACGACGCGCTGGGCGACCCGCTGGTCACCGAGGAGCATATCGCCGCCTTCGGCTGGGCCAGCCAGCAGGACATGGACGACATCCTGAGCCTGGCGCTGCGCGTCAACGATTTCCTCTCCGGCGTGATGCTGGCGGTGGGGATACGGCTGGTGGATTTCAAGATCGAGGTGGGCCGCGTCTATGACGGCGATTTGATGCGGCTGATCGTGGCCGACGAGATCAGCCCCGATTCGTGCCGGTTGTGGGACATCGAGACGGGTCAGAAGCTCGACAAGGACGTGTTCCGTCGCGACCTGGGCAACCTGACGGACGCCTATTCCGAGGTGGCGCGGCGGCTGGGCGTGATGCCCAAGACGGTGACCAAGCCCACGCTCATCAACTGAGCGGGCGCCGGGTGGCCGGTGCGGGGCCGGGGTATTTCGGACCAGAAAGAAGCGCGGACGCGCGCAGTGTGACAAAGGATGGGACAGCATGAAGGCGCGGGTGCATGTGATGTTGAAGGCGGGCGTTCTCGACCCGCAGGGCGAGGCGGTGCGCCACGCGCTGGGGGCGATGGGCTTTTCGGGCGTCGAGGGCGTGCGCCAGGGCAAGGTGATCGATCTGGACCTGGCCGAGGGGACCACCCGCGAGCAGGTGGCCGAGATGTGCGAGAAGCTTCTCGCCAACACCGTCATCGAATCCTACGAGATCGAGATCGGCTGAGATGCCGCTGACCAGCCAACCCTTCCTTCTGCGGACCACGCCGGAAGGGAGGCGGCTGGTCTCCTGGCGCATGTGGGTGCTGGTCTGGGTGACGCCGGGGGTCTTCGCGCTGGCCGCGCTCTGGCTGGCGGCCGAGGCGGGCTGGACGCGGCTCACCTTCGTGCCGGGCGAGGGCGAGGTCGTGCGGGTCCACGCCTGGGACGGCCGGACCCTGTTCGACCGGGGCCGGGTCAATCACGCGCCGGTCTTCCGTTATGTCTGGAGCGACGGGCAGGCGACCGACGCCTCGGTCGGCATGTCCCATCCCGACTGGTCCTTCGCCGTGGGCTCGCGCCATGCCATCCTCTACAACCCGCGCCGCAAGGCCGACGTGGTGCTGCCGGGCCCGCATAACTGGGCCGTGGCCGGGGTCCTCGCCGCGCTGGCGGCGCTGCCGGCACTCTGGGCCAGCCGGGCCTTGCGCCGCTGGCACGCCGGGGCGGCGGCATGAGGGCGGCGGTGCTCCAGGCGTGGCGCGCGCCGCTGGCAATCGAGACGCTGGACGATCCCGCCCCGCCACCCGGCGGCGTGGTGCTGCGGGTGCTGGCCTGCGGCGTGTGCCGCTCGGACTGGCACGCCTGGACCGGGGCCGACCCGGACGTGATCCTGCCGCATGTGCCCGGGCACGAGTTCTGCGGCGAGGTGGTGGCGGTGGGGCCGGGCGTCACGCGCTGACCGGGCGCGCCGCGCTGCGGGGCGGCGAGTGGCTGGCGGTGATCGGGGCGGGCGGCATCGGCATCTCGGCGCTGATCCTGGGCCGGGCGCTGGGGGCGCGGGTGGTGATGGTGGACGTGACCGAGGACAAGCTCGCCTTCGCCCGCCGGCTGGGCGCCGAGGCGGTGGTGGACGCGCGGGCGGGCGATCCGGCCGGGGCGATCCGCGAGATCACCGGCGGCGGGGCGCATGTGGCGCTCGAGGCGCTGGGAGTGGAGGGGACCACCGTGACCGCGCTCTCCTGCCTGCGCAAGCTGGGGCGCATGGTGCAGGTGGGGATGCCCGCGGGCGATCACGCCACCATGGCGCTGCCGATGGCCCGGGTCTATTCCGGGCAGTTGGCGGTCTATGGCACGCGCGGGATGCCGGCCTGGCGCTACCCGTCGCTGCTGTCGCTGCTGACGGGGCAGGGGGTGGACCTGGCGCCGCTGGTCACGCGCACAATCCCGCTCTCGGGCGCCAGTGCGGAACTCGCCGCCTTCGACCGGCCCGCGCCGCCGGGCGTTGCGGTGATCACCGATTTTGGCGGGTGAGCACACCGGGCTTGAGGAGCGAGCGCCGATCTTGCCACCGGGGCGGTGCCTCTCTATCAAGGCGCGCGACGCCCTCGACCAAAAGGAATCCGCCCATGCGCGCCGCCGTCATCGTCTTTCCCGGCTCCAACTGCGACCGCGACCTGGCCGTGGCCTTCGAGAATGCCGGGTTCCGCGTGTCGATGGTCTGGCACAAGGAGACCGATCTGCCCGACGGTATCGACATCGTGGGCGTGCCCGGCGGGTTTTCCTTCGGCGACTACCTGCGCTGCGGCGCCATCGCCGCGCGCTCGCCCATCGTGCGGGCGGTGCAGGCCCATTGCGATGCGGGCGGCTATGCGCTGGGCATCTGCAACGGGTTCCAGGTGCTGACCGAAACCGGGCTTCTGCCGGGTGCGCTGCTGCGCAATGCCAATCTGAAATACATCTGCCGCACGGTCGCCCTCAGGGTCGAGACCACCGACAGCCTGTTCACCCGCGACTACGGGCGCGGCCAGCTGATCCAGGTCCCCATCGCCCATCACGACGGCAACTACCACGCCGACGACGAGACCCTGGCACGGCTGGAGGGCGAGGCGCGCGTGGCCTTCACCTATGCCGACAATCCCAATGGCTCGGCCCGCGACATCGCCGGGATCCTGTCGGAGAACCGCCGTGTTCTTGGCATGATGCCGCATCCCGAGCGGGCGGCGGATGCCCGCCATGGCGGCACCGACGGGGTGGCGCTCTTCCGCGCATTGGGGGGTATCCTGGCGCCGGCCTGACTTGAGCCTGCCCACGCCGCCCGGTAGCGTGCGGCATGGTCGCCGCGCATCCGCCTCCCGTTCCCGATCCTTCGCCCAGCCCCGGCCGCCGGCCGTGGCGGCGCTGGCCGATGCGCCTGGCGCTCCTGGTCCTGCTGGTCGTGGCGGTGGCCACGGTCTGGATCACCAACAGCCTGCTGACCGACCGTTTCACCCAGTCCACGCGCAACCGCGCCGAACTGCGACTGGCGCTCTATGGCGGCAACCTGATGAGCGAGCTGCGCCGCAACGCCATCGTGCCGCAATTGCTGGCCCTCGACCCGACCCTGATCGCGGCGCTGCAAAGCAGCGATTTCAGCCGCTCGACCCAGCGCCTGATCTCCTTCGTCGAGGAGATCGGCGCGGCCTCGCTGATGCTGCTGGACCGCGACGGGCGCACCGTGGCGGCCACCGACCGCGCGCGGCTGGGCGAGCAGCATCGCAGCGCGGGGTATTTCGTGGACGCGGTGCGCTCGAACACCACCATGTTCTCGGTCATCCCGCGCGAGGCGGGCGGTTTTGTCTTCACCTATTCGCGGCGCGTCCAGGGCAACAACGAGGTTCTGGGCGTGATCGTGGTCGAGGTTGATCTGCGCAAGTTCGAAAACGCCTGGGCCGAGATCTCGGACGCGGTCATGGTGACCGACAGCACCGGAACGATCACTAGGTCGACCGAACCCCAGTGGCGCGGCCTGAACGAGACTGAGGCGTTGTTGCGGCAGCATCCGCAGGGTGCCATCCAGCGCGCAATTCGGGCGACTACCGATTGGACGGCCTTGCCGCCGGACGCCTACGTCGCGGGCGAGGCCGTCATGCGGATGGAGACCCGCATCCCGTTCCGCGGCTGGAAGATGACCTCGTTCACGACCTATTCCTCGATCCGCGAAAAGGTGAACAGCGTGCTGGCGCTCGAGATCATGGGGTTTGCGATTCTCCTGGCGCTGACCTTCTATGCACTGAGCCGCAGGGCCACGTTCCGCATGGCGCTGTTCCAACGCGAGTCGGCGGAGCTTCGCGCATTGAACGCAAGGCTGCAGCGCGAAATCGCCGAACGCGAACGGGTTGAAAAGACGCTGGAAGTGGCGGAACAGACGCTGGCGCAAAGCTCGAAGCTGGCAGCTTTGGGCGAGATGTCGGCGGCCGTCAGTCACGAGTTGAACCAGCCGTTGGCGGCGATGAAGACCTATCTGGCGGGCGCGCGGCTGCTTCTGCGCCGCAACCGTCCCGACGAGGCGCTGGCCTCTTTCGGGCGCATCGACGATCTGATCGAGCGCATGGGCGCGATCACCCGCCAGCTTAAGTCCTACGCCCGCAAGGGGGACGCCGCGCTCTCGCCGGTCAATCTCAGCGACGCGCTGGCGGCCTCGCTCACCATGATGGAGCCACAGCTGCGCCAGCGCCAGGTGCGTATGACCCGCATCCTGCCCGAGGCCCCGGTCTATGTGATGGGCGACCGGATGCGGATCGAGCAGGTGATCGTCAATCTCTTGCGCAACGCGCTCGATGCCACCAAATCGGTCGAGAACCCCGAGGTCGAGGTGGTCCTGGCCGCCGGTGAGACGGCCACGCTGACCGTGCGCGACAACGGCGACGGGATCGAGAACTTCGAGAACCTGTTCGAGCCGTTCTACACCACCAAGCAGCCCGGCGACGGGGTCGGGCTGGGTCTGGCGATTTCCTCGGGGATCGTGGGCGAGCTGGGCGGGCGTCTGACCGCCCGCAACGGGGCCAAGGGCGGCGCTGTCTTCGAGATGCAGCTGCCGATACTGGAGAGCGGCGTGGACGCCGCCGAGTAGGGAGAACAACAAGATGGCACAGGCCATGAAGATCGCGATCGTGGATGACGAGCAGGACATGCGGCAGTCGATCAGCCAGTGGCTGGCATTGTCGGGCTATGACACCGAAACCTTCGCCAGCGCCGAGGAGGCGTTGAAGGTGCTGGGGCCGGATTACCCCGGCATCGTCATCACCGACATCAAGATGCCCGGCATGGACGGGATGCAGTTCCTCAAGAAGCTGATGGGCTCGGACAGCGCGCTGCCGGTCATCATGATCACCGGCCATGGCGACGTGCCGATGGCGGTGGAGGCGATGCGCGTGGGCGCGTTCGATTTCCTGGAGAAACCCTTCAATCCCGAGCGCATGTCGGACCTGGCCAAGCGCGCCGCCAACACGCGGCGGCTGACGCTGGACAATCGCGCGCTGCGCCGCGAGCTGAGCGACGGCAGCCAGCTGATGAAGAAGCTGATCGGCGCCAGCCCGGTGATGACGCGGCTGAAGGAGGACATTCTCGACCTGGGCCAGGCCGACGGCCATGTGCTGATCGACGGCGAGACCGGCACCGGCAAGACCCTGGTGGCACACGCGCTGCACGCGGCGGGCTCGCGCGCGGGCAAGCGTTTCGTGCTGGTCTCCTGCGCCGCGCTGGAGGAGGATGCGCTGTCCAAACGCCTGTTCGGGCCGATGATGCCCGAGGACAGCCAGCTGCCCGCGCTGGAAGAGGCGCGGGGCGGCACGCTGGTGCTGGAGGATATCGACGCGCTGAGCGAGCCGTTGCAGGCCCGGCTGCTGAGCGCGATCAACGAGCAGGGCACGCCGGCCGAGACCCGGATCATCGCGATCTCCAACCTGCAGGAGGCGGGCAAGACCTGCGAGGACGCGTTGCGCCCGGACCTGTTCTATCGCCTGGCCGCGCTGCGCATCACCGTGCCGCCGTTGCGCCAGCGCGGCGAGGATATCCTGACGCTGTTCACCCGGCTGTCGGAGCAGTTCGCCGAGGAATATGGCTGCGACGCGCCCAAGGTCAGCGCGCAGGAGGCCGCGCAGCTCTTGCAGGCGCCCTGGCCCGGCAATGTGCGCCAACTGATCAACGTGGCCGAGCGCGCGGTGCTGCAATCGCGGCGCGGGCAGGGCTCGATCGCGTCGCTTCTGATGAGCGATCACGAGGAGATGCAGCCGGTGATGACCACCGAGGGCAAGCCGCTCAAGGAATATGTCGAGGCGTTCGAGCGGATGCTGATCGACAACACCATGCGCCGGCACAAGGGCTCGATCGCCAGCGTGATGGACGAGCTGTGCCTGCCGCGCCGCACGCTGAACGAGAAGATGGCGAAATACGGGTTGCAGCGGGCCGATTACATCTGAGCCTTCATGGGATCGGCCCCTTCGGGGCCGACCGGCGGGGGCTCTGCCCCCGCGCCCCCGAAGTATTTTTCGCAAGAGGAAGACCAGGGGCGGGCACGGGGTTTGCGCCCGCCGCGGCGCGGGGCCGGGCGGTGGGAGCGTGTGCCGGGATATGTCGGTTTCTGTCGCGGGCAGATCGGCGGCGCCGCCTGTCGGACTGTGGGAAACGCGGGTGGAAAATCCGCGCGCATAGCTTGCAAGATACGCTGGTCCCCGCGTCACCGGGGTCCGTCGTCCATCTGCTGCGCGGCGGATTGCCAGGCCCGCCGCATGACCGGTCGCGCAAACATGTGCCACGGGAGGCGTTAAGACCAGGTGGCGGCACCGCGCGTTGCGCGCCGTCTTCGGCAACGGGCGGGGAATTGCCCCGGGGGTGGTGGCGGGAATTACACCATTGTATTTTCCCACCCGCTTCCCTTATGTTGAACGGACGGCGCGGGCCGGAGCCTCGCTCCCCCGCCCGGACGAGAGTTTTTCTGTTTCAGCCTTGACCGGCCAATGCTCCGAAAGTCTGGACAGACCGCTTGGGCCCCTTTCGGGGGCTGCAAAACATCCTTCGCGACCCGGGCGCCCGGCGCCGGCGCGAGGGAGATGAAACGGGCAGGTCCGGGACGCACCCGGCCTGTCGGAGAAGAACCGCGATGACGCGCGCGCAGGATCACAGACGTGAGGCAGGGGGGGCGAGGCCCGCACCCTGCCATGCCGCGCATCCTATCGCCTCAGACAGACACCGTCCCCTTCGCGCCCGTCCTCCCGGACCGGGCGGACCCGCGCGCGCGGGATCGTGCATCAGGATAACATGGGAAAGAAAATGCTCATCGACGCCACCCACGCGGAAGAGACCCGCGTCGTGGTGGTGGACGGAAACAAGGTCGAGGAGTTCGACTTTGAATCGGAGAACAAGCGGCAGCTCGCCGGCAACATCTATCTCGCCAAGGTAACGCGGGTCGAGCCGTCGCTTCAGGCGGCCTTCGTCGATTACGGCGGCAACCGCCACGGCTTCCTGGCGTTCTCGGAAATCCACCCGGACTACTACCAGATCCCCGTCGCTGACCGCGAGGCGCTGATGGAAGAGGAGCGCGCCTATGCCGAGGCGCAGTCGCGCGACGAGGAGGAGGCGGCCAAGCCGTCGAAATCCTCGCGCTCTCGCTCG
>DOIS01000290.1:0-1398 GCA_003511785.1 Paracoccaceae bacterium | reverse complement strand
CTCGCGCTCTCGCTCGAAGTCGAAAGCGGCCAAGACCGACAGCCAGGACGCGGTCGAAAGCAAGGCCCCCGAGGGCGACAGCGCCGAGATCAGCGGCATGGAGACCTTCGACCCCTCCGAGGAGGCGGCCGAGCCGGTGCTCGACGTGCCCGAGGAGGGCGTCTCGCCGATGGAGCGGGTCCACGAGACCCCGGTGGAGGAGCCCGAGGACAATGGCGACGCGCCGGAGGCCGGCGATGCCGGCGACGCCAGCGGTCACGGTGAGGACGCGGCCCGGGGCTCGGACGCGGCATCCAAGGATGACAGCATCGAATCCGTTGCCGATGACGACGACAGCGACGACATCCGCCCCTCGCGCAAGCCGCGCCCGCGCCGCTACAAGATCCAGGAAGTCATCAAGGTGCGCCAGATCCTGCTGGTGCAGGTGGTCAAGGAAGAGCGCGGCAACAAGGGCGCGGCGCTGACCACCTATCTCAGCCTCGCGGGCCGCTACTGCGTGCTGATGCCGAACACCGCCCGCGGCGGCGGGATCAGCCGCAAGATCACCAACGCCGCCGACCGCAAGAAGCTCAAGGAGATCGCCTCGGAGATCGAGGTGCCCAAGGGCGCGGGGCTGATCGTGCGCACCGCGGGCGCCAAGCGCACCAAGACCGAGATCAAGCGCGACTACGACTATCTCAAGCGCCTGTGGGAGCAGATCCGCGAGCTGACGCTGAAATCCATCGCGCCGGCCAAGATCTACGAGGAGGGTGACCTGATCAAGCGGTCGATCCGCGACCTGTATAACCGCGAGATCGACGAGGTCTTCGTCGAGGGCGAGCGCGGCTATCGCGTGGCCAAGGACTTCATGAAGATGATCATGCCGTCCCACGCCAAGAACGTGAAGCACTACCAGGACCAGCTGCCGCTCTTCGCGCGCTACCAGGTGGAGAGCTACCTGTCCTCGATGTTCAACCCGACGGTGCAGCTGCCCTCGGGCGGCTATATCGTGATCGGCGTGACCGAGGCGCTGGTGGCGATCGACGTGAACTCCGGCCGCGCCACCAAGGAAGGCTCGATCGAGCAGACCGCGCTCAAGACCAATCTCGAGGCCGCCGACGAGGTGGCCCGCCAGCTGCGCCTGCGCGACCTGGCCGGGCTGATCGTGATCGACTTCATCGACATGGACGAGCGCAAGAACAACGCCTCGGTCGAGAAGCGGATGAAGGACCGGCTCAAGACCGACCGGGCGCGCATCCAGGTGGGCCGCATCTCGGGCTTCGGTCTGATGGAGATGAGCCGCCAGCGCCTGCGCCCCGGCATGATCGAGGCCACGACCCAGCCGTGCCCGGCCTGTCACGGCACCGGGCTGATCCGCTCGGATGACAACATGGCGCTGTCGATCCTGCGCCAGATCGA
>DOIS01000227.1 GCA_003511785.1 Paracoccaceae bacterium | reverse complement strand
CATGGATTGCACCGTCAGCACGCCCAGCACGGTCAGAAGGAGGATCCTCAGGATGCGCCCGTATCCCGGCGTCTGGAACAGGGTGCGGACCTCGGCCCGGAAGGGGGCTGCGGGCGCGCTGTCCACACCGGTCTTGGCGTCGGGGATGGCGAGGAAGAAGGGGATGAACGACAGCACGCCCACCACAGCGAAGACCGCCGCCACCATCACCCAGGCCGAGGCGGGCGAGGCGGCAAGGTCCGTCGCCTGGCCAAAGCCCAGCACCAGCGCGGGCGTCAGCGCGATGGCCACCAGCACGGCAAGGAAATTGGCCATGAAGATCACCGAGGTGAGCTTGGTCCGTCCGTGGTAGCTGGGCTCCAGATCCGGGACGAGCGCGAGGCGCGGGATCGAGATCAGCGTGAGGAACAGCGAGAAGGTCATGAAGCCGGAGGTGGCGAGGACGAACTTGGCCAGCGTCCCCTCGACCAGCGCGGGCAGCGCCCAGATGGCGACATAGGACAGCGCGGCGGGCAGAAGCGCCCATTTGGTCGCGGGCATCCGCCCCACGGCGTGCCGCACCCGGTCCGACCAGCGCCCCACCACCGGGTCGAGCACCGCGTCGAACAGCCGCCCGGCCAGGAAGGCGATCCCGGCCAGGAGCGGCGGCAATTGCGCGATGTTGACGAAGAAGTAGAGTAGCCAGGAATTGATGGCGATGAAGCTCAACCCGATCATCAGCTCGGGCAGGCCGAAGGCGATCTTGCGCCCCAGGCTCAGCCCGCCGCCGGGGGCGGGGGGCGTGGTCATGGTTGCTCCTCCCAAAGCAGGGCCCTTTACGGGCCTTTAATGATATACTTATTATAAAAATGTCGCAGCTGGCAAGCGCGCCGCTGTCGCAAGGGGGGAGGTAAAGGGCTGGACGAAGCTGCGTCACTTGGCCCGCTTGGATGGGGAGCATTCGGTTTGAAGATCGCCGGCCTCTCTCCCCAAGGGCCTGAGACGGCCGCTTTCCTTAATCTGTGCGCCTGCCCAGTGGTGGTGCCCGGTCAGAACTGGGCGTGTTGATCGGCTCAACCGCACCCAACGTGACCGAGGTCGCCGCGCTGCGTACTGTGGCCGGCTATCGCTTGACCCGCGATGTCGGCGGACGCCCCTTCCAGATGATGAGCGACTTGATCAACCCGGGCGTTGAGGACCCGGTCAAACGATGGCAGGAAAGCGTGGCGCGTTGGCTCAGCCCAGCTCGAACCCGGCCCATGCGCCCTGGCCCGCGGGGCCGGCGCGCATGGAAAGATGCGGGGCGTCGGTCATCTCGTAAAGAACCGAGGCGAAGGTCTGCGAGTCGCCGTTGCGGGCCGCGCGCAGGCAAAGCGGTGCGTCGGCATTGTCCAGCATCACCTTGACATCCCGTGCCGTGCGCAGCCCGGGTTCAGCATCCGCCAGCCAGTCCAGTCTCCGATGCGAACTGCCTGTGAAACCCGCCCGGTCCAGCCGGGTCTGTGCGTCTGCCGCGATGTCGCGGCTGGCCAGCGGATGATTGGTGTGCAGCAGCCGCCCTGTGTCCGGCAAGCTCAGGTCAGCGCATCCGCCAGCTGAGCATTCCACTGACAGCACGCGTTGGCGCGTGGCGATCGCGTAATGCTGGCCGCTGGCGTGCCGCGTTGCGGCCAGCCGGTTCCGCGCGCCGTCGGCGTCGCGGGCCGCCAGCGCGTGTCGCGGGGCGAAGGCCACGGGCAGCCCACCCGCGCCATGATTCAGCATCAGCAGCGTATTGACGCCAACGGCAACTCCTGCGGCGTTGGCCCCTGTCAACCCGATCAGCTCGGCGGCGCTGAGCACCACGGTGTCGGGGATATCCGGACCCGAAAGGCGCAGCGCCACCTGCGAGCCATCCATATGCCCGGGCAGGTCCATGTTCTGCGCCAGCACATGCCCCCCCCGGCACCGGCAGAACGACCAAACTGCATCCTGGCGGCGGCGCCGCTTCTTGCGCATCGAACCACCATTGTTCGTCCATCAGGTTGTATGCCGCGATGCGGGGCAGGGGCTGGTCCGCGCCTTCGGCGATCCCTTCCATCTCGGCATGGAGATCGGGGGTGAGGCTCTGCGCCGCCTGCAAAAGCCGCGTTCCGCCCAGAAGCCTCGCGCAATATGCATCGATATCGCCCGGGCCTCCCAGCGTGGCAGCGGACCAGCGGTCCAGCGCATCGGCGATCAGGTCGCGCAGGGTCTCACCATGGGCGCGCCCGCGATCGCGCGCGGCTCCGGGGCAGTCCACGATCTGCATCTCAAGCCTCCTTCCCGTGGGCGCGCAGTGCCGCGTATTGCGGCCTGCCTTTCGTCCCGCAGAGTAGGTGGTCGACCCATGCATGGGAAGTGGTTCCGGATAGGTAAGCCGCGAGGGACGGCGGGATCTGGTCAGACCTTGTTCACTCGGCGGTCGGGCGAAAGCCCAACGCAAAGTGTACAGTCCCATTGCCTTTGGGCCTCATGTTGCCTTGGTCTTCTAGGGTCTCAAGCCATCTCTGAAGCACAACGCTTGAATTCCCGAGCGCGTCGCCGCTTGAGCGAATACCAGTTCGGCAGAGTCAGCGCCAAACGCCCCGCTGTCGACTGGTTTTTCAGCGTGCGCAACGCGTATTGGAGACAGAGGCGCGCTAGCCGGCCTGGACCGGCACAAGTATCTTCTCGGGGAAAGAGTGGTGCCCAGGAGAGGACTCGAACCTCCACGTCCATACGGACACTAGCACCTGAAGCTAGCGCGTCTACCAATTCCGCCACCTGGGCAGGTGTCGTGAGCCGTGCGTTTAAGACCAGGCGTCGGGGGTGTCAAACGGATTCTGGTGATTTTCTCGCAGATTTTTCAGCCTGCCTTCACGACATCCGACCGGCTCGGCGGGCCGTGGTCGCGGCGATTTGCGCCTTGTTCGCAAGGGGCGGGACAGGTAGATCGGAGCCATTGAATTATGCGGAGGGCCTGCATCATGTCGAAACTGGTCACGATCTATGGCGGCTCGGGTTTCGTCGGTCGCTACATCGCGCGGCGCATGGCGCAGCAGGGCTGGCGCGTGCGCGTCGCGGTGCGCCGTCCGAACGAGGCGCTGTTCGTGCGTCCCTATGGCGTCGTCGGCCAGGTCGAGCCGGTGTTGTGCAATATCCGCGACGACAACTCGGTGGCGCTGGCCATGGAGGGGGCCGACGCGGTGGTCAATTGCGTGGGCATCCTGGTCGAGAGTGGCAAGAACCGGTTCGACTCGGTCCAGAACGAAGGGGCGGCGCGGGTTGCGCGGTTCGCTGCCCGGAAGGGCGTGGCGCGCATGGTTCATATCTCGGCCATTGGAGCCGACGTGAATTCCGACAGCGCCTATGCGCGCAGCAAGGCAGCCGGTGAGCAGGCGGTGCTCGAGCACATGCCCGGGGCCATGATCCTGCGCCCCTCGATCATGTTCGGGCCCGAGGATGCTTTCTTCAACAAGTTTGCTGCCATGACCCGCTATGGCCCTTTCCTGAACATCGCCGGCGGCGACACGCGGTTTCAGCCGGTCTATGTCGATGATGTGGCGCGGGCGGCCGAGATGGGCGTGCTGGGGACCGCGGCGGGCGGAATCTACGAGCTTGGCGGTCCTGAGGTTTTGACATTCCGCGAGCTGATGCAGCGTATGCTGGCCACGATCAATCGTCGCCGGATTATCGTCAACCTGCCGCGCGGGCTTGCCTGGCCCGTGGCCTTTGCCTTCGACATGTTGCAGGCGGCGACGTTCGGCCTGATCACCAACGGCATTCTGACCCGCGATCAACTCAAGAACCTGGGTCGCGACAACGTGGTGGCCGGGGATGCGCGCGGGTTCGATGCGCTGGGGATCGAGGCGACCTCGCTCGAGACCGTGCTGCCCGAATATCTTTGGCGGTTCCGTCCCTCGGGCCAGTATGCCGAGATGACGGCATCGGCGAAGAACCTGCGCATCTGATTTCAGCCATAGGCGATGGCCAGCAGGATCACTCCGAGGATCACGCGGTAGATCACGTAGGGCGTGAAGCTCACGCTGCGTAGAAGGCGCATCATCAGACTAAGCGCCACCAGCGCCGACAGGAAGGCCAGCGCGGCGGCGATCACGCCGTCTCGCACGATCTGAAGATCGGCCTTTACGGCCACGTCCGTCCCCAGAAGCGCGCCCGACGCGATGATCGTGGGGATCGACATCAACATCGCCAGCCGTGCCGCGGTCTCGCGGTCGTAACCCAACTGTCGGCCGCCGGTGATCGTGATGCCAGAGCGCGATGTGCCCGGGATCAGCGACAGGACCTGCCACAGGCCCATGATGGCCGCGTCCCGCAGACTCCATTCCGTCTTCCTGACCGGCCCGCGCTGGTCGGCCCAGTAGAGAACAAGTCCGAAAATCAGCATCGCCCATCCGATTACAGCGGTCGAGCGCATGGCCTGGTCCAGACCGGAGAGGTGGAGCGCGGCGCCGGCCACGACCACGGGAACGGTGGCCAGAATCAGACCCAGGGCAAGCCGCGCGCCCGGAGTGTCGCGATGACCGCAAGTCAGGTCCATCACCCCGGCCAAGGCGAGGCCCACGTCGCGCCGAAAGAAAATGATCACAGCGCCGAGCGTGCCGAGGTGAACCGCCACGTCGATGACCTGACCCTGGTCCTCCAGCCCGGTGAGATTCGGCAGAAGAATCAGGTGGCCTGACGAGGAAACCGGAAGGAATTCGGTAATCCCCTGGATGATCGCGACAAGGATAAGCTGGAACAGCGGCATGTAATACAGTCGCACGGTTTCGAGTCGTTAAGCCAGCCCCAGTATAAGTCACTAGAATCAAAAGAAAAGCTGGAAATTAGGTCCGGTTTGATGTATAAAATTACTGCGCCGCAGCGAGATTTGCCAAACGAAATGCGGGAAAACAGGATTAAAGGTCAGTAATTGTGACTTTTAGTCCTGTCCGCGCTTGCGTAGAAAGCGCGCAGACAGCGATGGAGTGACACGTGGCCAAGCAAGCGATGCTCAAGTTCACGCAGGTCGGGCGGGATATGCCCGAGAAGCGGGGAGCCGACGAAAGGCGGAACGATTTCCACGAAATCTATGCCGAGTTCGCCGATGCGAAGGCCGCCGAGCAGGCAAGCCGGTGCAGCCAGTGCGGTGTGCCCTATTGCCAGACCCATTGCCCGTTGCACAACAACATCCCCGACTGGCTGCGGCTGACCGCGGAAGGCCGGTTGGAAGAGGCCTACGAGATCAGCCAGGCCACGAACACCTTCCCGGAGATCTGCGGCCGTATCTGCCCGCAGGATCGCCTGTGCGAAGGCAATTGTGTGATCGAGCAGTCGGGCCACGGCACCGTGACTATCGGCGCGGTCGAGAAGTACATTACCGATACCGCCTGGGAAAAAGGGTGGGTCAAGCCGATCAGCCCCGCGATCGAGCGCGAGGAAAGCGTCGGTATCATCGGCGCCGGTCCCGGTGGACTGGCGGCCGCAGATGTGCTGCGCCGCGCAGGCGTCCAGGTCACGGTCTATGACCGTTACGACCGTGCGGGCGGGCTGATGACCTATGGTATTCCCGGCTTCAAGCTGGAGAAAGACGTGGTGATGCGTCGCAACGCGCAGCTCGAAGAAGGCGGCGTGACCTTCGTGCTGAACTGCGAGGTGGGCCGCGACATCTCCTTCGACGAGATCCGCGCCAAGCACGACGCGGTCATCATCGCGACCGGGGTTTACAAGTCGCGCGATTTGCAGGGACCGGGCAGCGGTGCTGACGGCATCGAGCGCGCGATTGACTTCTTGACCGCCTCCAACCGCGAGAATTTCGGCGACAAAGTCGAGGAGTTCGAAAGTGGACGCCTGAACGCCAAGGGCAAGCGCGTCGTTGTGATCGGCGGCGGCGACACCGCGATGGACTGCGTACGCACCTCGATCCGGCAGGGTGCGACCAGCGTGAAATGCCTCTATCGCCGCGACCGGGCAAACATGCCCGGCAGTCAGCGCGAGGTGGCCAATGCCGAGGAGGAGGGCGTCGTCTTCGAATGGCTGACAGCGCCCAAGGGGTTCCGCGACGAAGGCGGCCGGGTGACCGGCGTCATGGCTCAGAAGATGCGCCTGGGCGCGCCGGATGCCACCGGACGCCAGGCGCCTGAAGTCATCGAAGGGTCGGACTACGTGGAAGAGGCCGACCTGGTGATCAAGGCGCTGGGCGACGAGCCCGAGGACCTTCCGACCCTTTGGGAAAAAG
>DOIS01000005.1 GCA_003511785.1 Paracoccaceae bacterium | reverse complement strand
CGCCCGAGGACCGCGCCGCCCTTGGCCACGGCTACCGTGTCGAAGCACGGATCGTCGTCTGGCAGAATGATGACGCCCTGCGCGTCCCCGCAAGCGCGCTCTTCCGGGCCGGGGGCGAGTGGGCGGTTTTCGTAGCAGCGGATGGCACAGCCACGCTGCAGACTGTCCAGATCGGCCGCAACAATGGCATCGTGGCGGAGGTGCTGGGCGGCCCTGCGGAGGGCGACCGCGTGATCCTCTACCCCTCGGCCGCCATCGCGGACGGGGTCGCCATCGCGCAACGGGTCGTGCAATAGCCGGGGACGTATCCCGGTCGCCTCGACGGACCACTGAGCCGGGTTCCCCGCCCGCTACCCGAAGCGCGGCTTGCGCTTCTCCAGGAAGGCCAGAACGCCCTCGGCGTAATCGGGCGCGGCGCCGGCCCGGCCCTGAAGCGCCGCCTCGGTCGCGAGGTATTCGGCCAGCGGCTCGACTTCGGCAGCTGCGACCGCGGCCTTGATCCCGGATAGGGCCGCGCGCGGGGCGCAGGCCAGGCGGATCAGCACGTCTTCATGCGCTGAACCAAGCTCCCCGGCAGGCACGGCGCGCCAGATCAACCCGGCGGCCTCGGCCTCAGCGCCGGTCAAGGCGCCCCCCAGCATCAGCAGCGCCCTGGCGCGCGGCGCGCCCAGCCCGGCCACGAGCGCGCGGCCCAACCCCGCATCCACCGACAGGCCCATCTTGGCAAAGGAGAACACGAATTTCGCCTCCGCGTCGGCCAGCACGATGTCGGCGGCCAGCGCGAACCCGGCGCCCGCACCAGCGGCCACACCATTGACGCAGGCCACCACGGGTTTCGGCGTCTCGCGCAGAGTGCGGATCACGGGATGGAACAGTTCGCGCTGGATCGCGGCCAGGTCCAGCGGCCCGTCCAGCTTGCGCGGATCGCGCTCGCTCAGGTCCTGGCCCGCGCAGAACCCCCTCCCCGCGCCGGTCAGCGAGATCACCCGCACATCCTCGCGCGCCGCCGCCTCTTCCACAGCCGCGCCCAGCGCACGCATCAGCTCTCCGGTCACGGCGTTGAGCCGGTCGGGCCGGTTCAGTGTGATGCGGGCGATACCGCCATCGACGGTGAAGAGAACCGGGTCTCGGTCATGGGGCGGGCCTTTCCTGCTGTCTCGCACCCGGTCTAACGCCTGGGCGCACGGCCGGGAAGACCGCGGGCGGCCCTGCCCGTCTTCTCGTTCAGAAACACCCGCGGGGGGGCGCGCGAAGCGCGGCGGGGGCAGAGCCCCCCGCCCCGGCGCACCAAGGATCAATAGGTCTCGACGTGATAGCGCCCGTCCTCGCGCATGGCGTCGCGGGTCGCCTCCCAGGGCAGGCCCACGCTCTCGGCGATGTTGCGGAAGGCATGCTCGACCCCCTCCTCCATCCCGCGCAGGCCGCAGATGTAGATATGCGTCTTGGGATCGCCCAGCAACTCGGCCACCGCGTCGTCGAATTTCGAGTTGGGCACGATCTCGTCCACCAGCCGCCAATCCACGGCGCGCTGGCCGCGCACGCCCTCTTCCATGGCGCAGAACACGTCGGCCAGGTCGCGGCGCACGCGGCGCTTGTCGGTGACGCGGGTCAGCCAGCCGGTGCCGGGCAGAACCGCCAGGAGCGGCACCTCGGGCAGCGCCACCGAGGAGGAACTGTCATTCGTCAGGATGATGTGGTTGCAGGCCAGCGCCAGCTCGTACCCGCCCCCCGCGCAGGAACCCTGCACCGCGGCCACGTATTTCTGGCCCGATTCCTCTTCGGCCACCTCGAAGGCGTTGCGGGTCTCGTTGGTGAACTTGCAGAAATTGACCTTGTGGGCATGGCTGGCGCCGCCCAGCATGCGGATATTGGCACCGGCACAGAACACCTTGTCCTTGCCCGAACGCATCACCACCACCTTGACCTCGGGGTGCTCGAACCGCATCCGCTGGACGATGTCGGCCAGCTCGATGTCCACGCCCAGGTCATAGGAATTGAGCTTGAGCTTGTAGCCGTCGAACAGCCCGGCATCCTCGTCCACATCCATGTAGAGATTGGCCACCGGCCCCTCGTATTCGACCCGCCAATGGCGATAGCGCGACGGGTCCGTCTGAAAGACGATCACCTGTTCCATGTTGCGAATCTCCTGATGTGAGGCATTTGCAGTATAGTGCCTAACTTCATTTCTATGTGCAATATATTGCCGTTTTTCGGTGCGGTAAAGCCCGGAGCAAGGCGCGAGCGGCGACTATACGCCAGCCAAATCAGCACCTTGGCCACCGTTCACAAAAAGATGTGCACTATGGTGCAGTCGTCAAAGTCCGACCGACTCGGCCGCCTCGATCCGATCCAGCCGCACGGAGAACTCGGCCACCTCGGCCAGCACCGCCTCGGGCTGCTCGAGATGCGGGGCATGGCGGCAGTCGTCCAGGATCAGGGTATCGACCGGGGCATAGCTGCGCGTCTCGATCTCCGCGACCTGGGCGAGCGTGCCGTATTGGTCGTCGCGCCCCTGGATCGCCAGCACCGGCACCCGAAGGTAGTCGATGCACTCGGCCACGTTCCGGGCAGCGAAATCCGGGTTCAGCCAGGCATCGGCCCAGCCGCGAAAGGTATGCTCGGGGTCGCGGTGATAGCGGCCCATCTTCGCGCGCATCTCGCCGTCGAAGCCCGCGTTCGCCCGCGCGATCTCGGCCAGCCCCTCAGTCTCGGTGAAGAGATGCGGCGCCATCGCGACCACGCCGCGCACCCGGTGGTCGGCCACGCCACCTGCATATTCCAGCGCGATGGTGGCCCCGTCCGAATGGCCCATCAGCACGCAGCGACCGACGCCCAGCGCGTCCAGCACCTCGGGCAACACCTCATGCGCCTCGCGGGTCATGTAATCGACCGGCGCGGCAAGTCGGCCGGGTCGGACTGGCCATAGCCCGCCCGCGAATAGGCCACGACACCCCATCCGGTCGCCTCGGCCAGCCGCTCAGGGATATCGCGCCACAGCGCCACGCAACCCAACCCCTCGTGCAGCAGCACCAGCGTCGGCGCCTGATCGGGCGGCGGGCCCCAGCAGGCGTATTCCAGGGATTTTCCGCCCGCCTCAAGGCGGCCCTCGCGACTCCAGTCGGCCATTCCTCACCCCCTCAGCTTGAACCGTTGGATCTTGCCCGTGGCGGTTTTGGGCAACTCGTCCAGTACTTCGACCCAGCGGGGATATTTCCACATCCCGATACGGTCCTTGACGAACGCCTTCAGCGCCTCGGCGCCCGGCGCCTCGGCCCCGTCCTTGAGCACGACGAAGGCCGCGGGCTTGGTCAGGTCCTGGTCGTCCACGCGCGGCACCACGGCCGCCTTGAGCACCGCCGGATGCTCGACCAGCGCCTGTTCGGCCTCGAACGGGCTGACCCAGATGCCGGAGACCTTGAACATGTCGTCGGTGCGCCCGCAATAGACCAGCCGGCCTTGCGCGTTGCGCTCGTACTTGTCGCCGGTGCGGGTCCAATGTCCCTCGAAGGTGGATTGAGACTTGTGCCGGCGGTTCCAATAGCCCTCGGCGCTGGACGGACCGCGCACCAGCAATTCGCCCACCTCGCCGTCGGCCACGTCCTCGTCATGCTCGTCGACCAGGCGCAGCTCGTATCCCGGCACCGCCACGCCCGAGGTGCCATAGACGCAATCGCCGGGGCGGTTCGACAGGAAGATATGCAGCATCTCGGTCGAGCCCACCCCGTCCACGATCTCGGCGCCCCAGAGCGCCTCCCACCGCTCACCGATCTCGCGCGGCAGCGCCTCGCCCGCGGAGGTGGACAGACGGATGTCATGGTCCGGCTTGCCGCCGCGCGCTTCCTGGGCCGCAACGAGCGCAGCGAAGAGCGTGGGCACGCCGCAGAAGATCGTGGGCCGCTCCTCGCGCATGAGGGCCAGGCAGCTTTCCGGCGTAGGCCGGCCGGCATGGAGCACCGTGGCAGCCCCCACCGAGAGCGGGAAGGACATGGCGTTGCCCAGGCCATAGGCGAAGAACATCTTGGCCACGAAATGCACTATATCCTCCTCGCGGATGCCCAGCACCTGAGCGCCGAAGGTCTCGGCCGTGGCCTGAAGGCTGGAATGCACGTGCCGCACCCCCTTGGGCGCGCCGGTCGAGCCGGAGGAGTAGAGCCAGAAAGCCGGCTCGTCGGCGTGGGCCTCGACCGCCGGGCGCGGCTCGGCGCCCTGCATGAAATCGGCATAGCTTTCGGTGCC
This sequence comes from Paracoccaceae bacterium, assembly GCA_003511785.1. Lineage (GTDB taxonomy): Bacteria > Pseudomonadota > Alphaproteobacteria > Rhodobacterales > Rhodobacteraceae > UBA7951. The sequence continues at coordinate 7,602 of DOIS01000005.1, read as the reverse complement.
CTCCGGCGCCTCGCCCACCACGACGATGCGACGCAGATAGGGGTTGTCGGAGATCGCCGGGGCCACCGTTTCCCAGAGCTGCTCCGAGACCACCAGGATCGAGGCGCGGCTGTCCGCCAGGATCGCCTCGTAGACCGGGGCGGACAGCAGCGCGTTCAGCGGCACCGGGATCGCGCCGGCCTTCATCGCGCCCCAGAACACCAGGGGAAACTCGATCTGGTCGCGCAGGATCATGGCGACCCGCTCCTCGCGGCGCACACCATGAGCCTCCACGGCACCGGCGAAACGGGCGGTGTCCTCGGCCAGCTGGCCATATGTCAGACTTCGCCGGGCGCCGTCGGCCTCGCGGAAGGCGGTCTTGGCCGCGCGCCCTCCTCTAGGTGACGGTCCACGAACCACAGGGCGGCGTTGGCGTTGGCGGTGATGCTGGCTCCTCCCTCCGGCATGACCTAGCGCCCCGCCTGCGTCGAACGGAACCTGTGGGCGCCGAACCCCACATGAGCGGCGATGTGACAAGACATGAATGGCCCTCCCCTGCCATGCGCTCGAGGCGATTATGCTTTATAATGCAAAATTGACCCAGAACCGCAACGATTGACCCAGCACCGCAACGGGGGATTTCCTGATTCATGCACTTTGATGCACATATCCGCCGACAGCCGGCAGGTTCGTCGAGGGGTCAGGCCTGATACAGCGCCTTTGCCACGAACCAACTGACCGGCACGCCCGCCAGCGCGCCCAAGGCAGCGACGAGCAGCAGCTGCTGCCACGCGTCCTGCCCGACGGTCAGGGCCGCGACCATCGCGATTCCAGCCAGGGTAGTGCCGATGAAGATGAACAGAATCAGACCAAGGCGAAGCATCGTGAAACCTCATGCAGTGACGCGCGTATCCGCCCCTCGCATAGCGTTTTTGGGATGCATCTTTCCTTGATCCAGGTCACGCGGGCGTGAGCCGGGCGGCGTCACTCCCCCGAAATCGCCCGCGCCACCAGCCAGGCCACCGGAAAGCCGAGTGCGAAGCCGCCCAAGCCCGCGGCGATCAGCGGCCAGGCCCCGGACAGGCCAGCCACCAGCACGATGACGATGCCCACGCCGGAGAGTGTGGCGCCGATGAAAAGATGCAGGATCAGCAGCAGATGCGACATGGCCCGGGTTCTGCGCCGCCCCGGCCGGTCACGCCTTGATCCAGGTCATGCGGTGATCGGCTTTTCCGGTGGAAAAGCCGACCCTCCGGGGGCGGTATTTGCGAACGAGAAGAAGCGGGCGCCGGGCGCCCGCCGCTCAGCCGAAGCTCTTCTCGATCCGGTCCAGCGTCTCCATCGCCGGCAGCACCTGCCGCGCCGAGGCGTTGGGCTCGCGCCCTTCCTGAATGGCCGCGATGAACTCGCGGTCGATCAGCTCGATTCCGTTGTTCGACACCGCCACGTCCGACAGGTCGATCGGGTTTTCCTTGCCGTCGAACAGGTCGTCATAGCGCGCGATATAAGTGCCGTTGTCGCAGATATAGCGGAAGAACGTGCCGAACGGCCCGTCATTGTTGAAGCTCAGCGACAGCGTGCAGATGGCGCCCGAGGGGGTCTTCATCCCGATCGACATGTCCATGGCGATGCCCAGATCGGGATGGATCGGCCCTTGCAGGCCGTAAGCCTCCGAGACGGTCTCGCCGGTCTGATACTGGAACAGGTCCACGGTGTGGCAGGCATGGTGCCAAAGCAGGTGATCGGTCCAGCTGCGCGGCTCGCCCTTGGCGTTGGTGTTCGAGCGGCGGAAGAAATAGGTCTGGACGTCCATCTGCTGGACCGTCAGTTCGCCCGCGTCGATCCTGTTCTTGATCCACTGGTGCGACGGGTTGAAGCGGCGCACCTGCCCCACCATGCAGAGCGTGCCGGTCTCTTCCTGCGTCTTCACGACGCGCTGGCTGTCTTCCAGGCTGTCGGCCATGGGGATCTCCACCAGCACGGGCTTGCCCGCCTTCATGCAGGCGATGGCCTGCTCGGCGTGAAGCTGGGTGGGGGTGGAGAGGATCACCGCGTCCACGTCGTCGCGCGCGAGGCACTCCTCAAGCTCGGTCGCCGCGTGCCCAATGCCGCGCTCGGACGCAAGCGCGTCGATCTTGTTTCGGGTGGGGCCCATGACCGAGGTCACCTCGACCCCGTCGATGGCCGCCAGCGCGTCCAGATGTTTCAGCCCGAAGGCGCCATAGGCGCCGGCCACGCAGATCCGCATCTCGTCTCTCCCTCTCCTGCCCCGCCGCCCAGGCGGCGTCGTTTTCCAGAATGATATGGCCCACCGCCGTGTTCGAGGCGGGGACGTGGTAGTGCCGGTGCACCTCGCGCACCTGGTCGTCGAGCGCGCCGCGCATGACGTGCCACATCACCATCTCGACCCCTTCCGAGCCCGCCTCGCGCAGGTATTCCACATGCGGGATCCGGCTGGCGGCCACCGGGTCCTCGGTCAGCAGGTCGAGAAAGCGCTGGTCCCATTCGCGGTTGATGAGCCCCGCGCGCTTGTATTGCAACTGGTGGCTCATGCCGCCGGTGCCGAAGACCATGACGTTGAGATCCTCGTCGAAGCTCTCGATGGCGCGGCGCACGGCCTTGCCCAGCTGATAGCAGCGGTTGCCGGTGGGCGCAGGATACTGCACCACGTTGACGCAAAGCGGGATGACCAGCGCCGGCCACTCGGAAACCTCGCCATACATCACCGAGAGCGGCACGGTGAGGCCGTGATCGACCTCCATTTCATTCATGATGGTGATGTCGAACTCATCCAGGATCAAGGATTGTGCGATATGGCTGGCCATGCGCTGGTGGTTCTTCACCACCGGCACCGGGCGCGGGCCCCAGCCCTCGTCCGCGGGTGCGAACTCGGCGGCGCAGCCCAGCGCGAAGGTGGGAATGCAGGAGGCGTCGAACACCGTGCAATGGTCGTTGTAGACTAGGAAGATCACATCGGGGTTCTGCTCCTTCATCCACTGGCGCGAGAACTCGAAACCCTTGAAAACCGGCTGCCAATAGGGCTGGTCGGTGATGTGGGTGTCCATCGCCACGCCGATGGCGGGCACGTGGCTGACGCCCACGCCGGCTGTCACTCGGGCCATCACTCGTCCTCCCAGTCTGATTTGTATCGGTTGCCCTCAATCCCGCGGCCCCCATGCAACATCATGTCGCGATAGGCCTCGACCCCCATGCCTGTCATCAGCCCGGCGAGGTTCTGGAAGTTGATCCCGTCATTGGCGGCAAGTTTTGAGGTGTAGTAGATGTTGCCCCCCCAGCTCGAGCAGGCGGTTCCGGTCGCGGTTCAGCACGGCCTGGCGCTGTTCCTGCGTCATCGGATAGCCGTCGAGATAGGCCTCTTCGTCCGCGTTGAAGGCGTCGCGGTTCTTCTGGAGGCGCAGCGAGATGCAGAACTGGTTGAGGTGATAGCCCTCGCGCGCGCGGTCGGCGTCGAACACGAAGGTGCCAGGAATGTCCTCGTAATCCTTCCGGGTCATGTGGTCCTCCTAAGCCCGCGCGGCGTCGGGGGCGGTCTAGCACCGCAGCCGGGGCGGCGGCCAATTCACCCCCCCGGGCCGAGTATAGGTTTTTGCTATGCTTTTGCCAGCGCGTCGGTTTCCGGGCCGAAAGCGCGCAGGAAATCGAGAAACCGCGCCTGCGTCTCGGTCGGGCGCCAGTCGCGCCGGTAGGTCAGCCCGATGGGGCGGCTGTGATGGCACAGCGCGATGTCCACGGCGATCATGCGCCCCTCGGCCAGGTCCTGGGCGACCTGGTGGCGCGAGATGATCGACAGGTAATCGCCCTGCGCGAGGATGCCGCGCAACAGCACCAGCGACGACGAGACCACACGCACCGGCGACTGTGCGCGGTCTTGAATACGCAGCGTGTGGAACAGATAGCCGCCCGCCGGCGTGTCGCGCGGCGGCGCGACCCAGGGAAAGGCCAGCGTGTCCTCGAAACTCACGCCCTTTCGGTTTCGCAACGGGTGGCTCGGGCCGGCCACGATCACCAGCTCGTCGTGAAACAACGTCTCCTCGACCACGTCCTCGGCCGGGGCCGGGTCGCGCAGCGCCCCGATCAGGCAATCCAGGTCCCCCTCGCGCAGCGAGCGCAGCAGCTCGGCATAGCGCCCGTCCACCACCCGCACCTGCACGCCCTGTCGCTCGTCGATCAGCGCGTGAATGGCGCGCGGCAGGATGCGCGAGCGCGCCAGCGGCAGGCTGCCCAACACGAAGGTGCCGCGATCCTCGCCCAGCTCGCGGCCGATCTCCTCGACGCCCTGGCGGATCTCGGCCTGCGCCAGCTTGGCCCCCAGCACGAACGCCTGCGCGGCCGTGGTCAGCTCGACCCCGGTCGGCGTGGCGCGGAAGAAAGGCACGCCCGCCAAGGCCTCGAGCGAGCGGGCCGCACGGTGGATGGTCGGCTGGGCCAGACCCAGCATCCGGGCGGCCACGGTGAAACTGCCGCAATTGGCCACCGCCACCAGCGCGCGCAGCTGCGCCGCGGTCACCTGCCGGTCGAGCCCGCGCAGCCTCCGGGCGGCCTCCCCTCCCGGCCGGGCGGCGGTGCGCGCGCCCGATTGCAGATGCCCCAGCGCCGCCTCGACCCGGCGCACGAACAGCGCTCCGCAGGGCGTGGGCGAGAACCGCTTGCCGTGGCGGATCAGAAGGGCGGTGCCGAGCGCCTCTTCCAGCTTGCGGATGGCCTGGGTGGCCGCGGGCTGCGACAGGTGGCACAGGCCCGCCGCATGGCTGACCGAGCCGGTGCGCAGGGTTTCCAGGAACACCCGCATATGGCGGATATTGGGCAGGCCATTCAGCATGAGACAATTCACCGGAATAGGAAAAACCAATCCTACTGGCCGCAATCGAAATAGGCAAACCCCGCGTTTTCCGGGATGGTTCGGCAGATGACGGGCTGTACGGCCCGCCCAGAGGACAAGACGGAGCTTAGACTGCATGACGCAAGCGATGGGCCCTGACTGGCTGGTGTTCCACCCCGACCCCAAGGCGCCGGATTTCACCCTGCCCCCGGCGCGGTCGATGCGCATTGCCACGTGTTCGGACCGGCGTCCGAGTTCCCCTTCGCGCCCGAGCGCAAATACACCCCCTGCGACGCGGGCAAGGACCGGCTCTTCGCGCTGCGCGACCACCTGGGGTTCGCGCGCAACGTGATCGTGCAGGCGACCTGCCACGGACGCGACAACCGCGCCATGGTGGACGCCTGCCGCGCGGGCGGCGAGTTGGCGCGTGGTGTGGCCTCCGTCGGCCCCGAGATCACCGCCGCCGAGCTGGCCGAGATGCACGAGGCGGGCGTGCGCGGCGTGCGGTTCAATTTCGTCAAACGGCTGGTCGACGCCACCCTGCGGGAGGTGTTTCTCGACATTGCCCGCAAGGTGGCGGACCAGGGCTGGCATATCGTGGTCTATTTCGAGGCGCAGGACCTGGCCGAGCTGACCCCGTTCCTCAAGCAATTGCCCACCACCATCGTGGTCGATCACATGGGCCGCCCCGACGTGGGCAAGGGCATGGACCACCCCGATTTTCAACGCTTTCTCGACCTTATGGCCGAGAACGACACCATCTGGACCAAGGCCACCTGCCCCGAACGACTGTCGCTGCAAGGCCCGCCCTATGACGATGTCGTGCCCTTCGCGCGCAAGGTGGTCGAAAGCTTCCCCGACCGGGTGCTCTGGGGCACCGACTGGCCGCACCCGAACATGAAATCGCACATGCCCGACGATGGCGTGCTGGTCGATTTCATCCCGAAGATCGCCCCCACCGAGGAACTGCAACAGAAGCTTCTGGTGGACAACCCGATGCGGCTCTACTGGGCCTGACGCATAGGAGGAGACAATGGACTCACCCGCTTTCGACCATCACACGCATATCCCTGGCACGACCGTTTTCGACGGGACACAAGCGATGAAGGGCTATGGCCTGAACAAGATGTGCTATTCCTTCAACAAGGCCGAGAACCGCGAGGCCTTCGTGGCCGGTGAAGAAGGCTACATGGACAAATACGGGCTGACCGAGGCCCAGAAGCAGGCCTGCCGCGACCGCAACGTCCTGGCGATGATCGAGGAAGGCGGCAATATCTATTATCTCGCCAAGTTCGCCGGCATCTTCAAGCTGAGCGTGCAGGATGTGGGCGCCCAGCAGACGGGGGTGACCACCGAGGAATTCAAGCAGAAACTTCTGGATGCGGGGAAAGACTGATGGCACGAATCCTGGGCGGCATCACCACGTCGCATATCCCCTCGGTGGGCAGCGCTATCGCCAACGAACTGTTCGACGACCCCTATTGGAAGCCGTTTTTCGATGGCTATCCCAAGATCCACGCCTGGCTGGACGAGCACAAGCCCGACCTTGTGATCAACATCTACAACGATCACGGGCTGGGCTTCTTCCTCGACCAGATGCCCACCTTCGCCATCGGTGCCGCGCATGAATGCCGCAACGAGGACGAGGGCTGGGGCCTGCCCGCCCTCGACCCGTTCCCCGGCGCGCCGGAGGTGAGCTGGCACATCATCGAGAGCATAGTCGCGGACGAGTTCGATATCACCTCCTGCCAGGAACTGGCGGTGGATCACGGCTTTGTCGTGCCGATGCAGCTCTTCTGGCCCGGCGCGCCTGCGAACCCCGACATGCCGCGCGCCATTCCGATCAGCGCCAACACCGTGCAGCACCCCATCCCCACGCTCAAGCGCGCGCTGGCCTTCGGCCGGGCGCTGCGCAAGGCGCTCCTGTCCTACCCCGAGGACCTCAAGGTGGTGGTTCTGGGCACCGGGGGGCTGAGCCACCAGCTCGACGGGGAGCGGGCGGGCTTCATCAACAAGGAGTTCGACCTCTACTGCCTGGAACATATCGTCCACGACCCCGACAAGCTGACCGAGATCAGCCGGATGGAGCTGGTCGAGAAGGCCGGCGCGCAGGGCACCGAGTTCCTGATGTGGATGATGATGCGCGGCGCGCTGGGCGGCGACGTGACCGAGATCACGCGGAACTACCACATCCCGATCTCGAACACCGCCTCGGGCACGCTGCTGCTGGAATGCGCGGCGTGAACCCGACGCTGACCCATGGGAGAACCATGCCCGATGTCCACCGCCACTCCGCCGGACGCATCAAAAACGCAGCGAACTTCACTCTCACCCCAACGGGTGTCGCTCATCACCCTCGGTGTCGCAGACCTTGAGATATCCAAGACCTTCTATGCCGATCTCGGTTGGGTCCCGGAGCCCGGGGGAGGCGAGTCAATCATTTTCCACCAGCTGAGCGGCTTGGTTCTCGGCCTATTCCCACGCGAAGGATTGGCGAAAGACCAGAACCGGCCCGCCGAGGCGCTAGGCACGGGCGCGATCACGTTGGCGCAGAACATGCCTGACCGGGAGAGCGTGGACGACGCATATCGCCGCGCACTCCAGGTCGGGGCAACACCTCTCAAGGCTCCCGAGCCCGTTTTCCGGGGCGGGTATTCGGAATACTACGCAGATCCCGACGACCATGTCTGGGAAGTCGCCTACAACCCATATTGGCCCTTGGACGAAGATGGCAGCCTGACGCTGCCCCCTGCCAACTGACCCTCGCCTTCGCCGCCCTGCAA
>DOIS01000150.1 GCA_003511785.1 Paracoccaceae bacterium | reverse complement strand
GCCATCTCGGCCAGCGCGGTGCGCAGCAGCACCTTCTCGGCCTCGTAGCGGCTGGTATAGCGGCCCACGTTGATGCCCCAGTGCTGCCCGCCGGAGGTGGACAGACGCGTCACGACCTCCTGCTCGGCCTCGGCCACTTCGACCGCGCTTGCCTCGTCCTCGACGCTCAGCGAGGCGGGCCGCAGCACCGGGCGCAGCGAGGCCTCGGTCGCCTCGCCTTCGACCTGCGTCGCGGCAATGACGGCGTCGATCCCGGCCGCGATGACGTCCTCGTCCTGGGCCGCCGCCTCGGCCACCAGCACGGCGGTACGGTTGGGCCGCACCTGCGGGCGCAGGCTCTTCTGAACCAGCCCGCTCACGCGAACCGCCTTGCCCACCATCCCGTCGCCGCCCACGTCGCCCACATAGGCGGGGCGCTGCGGCTTGCGGATCGGAGCCGAGGCGGGCGCCCGGCGAAAGCCCAGGTCGAGAATCTCGGCCACCTTGGCGTTGCGCGAGGTCGAGGATTTGCCACCGAAGACCGTGGCGATGATCCGCTCGTCCCCGCGCCGGGCCGAGGCCACCAGGTTGAAGCCCGCCGCGCGGGTGTAGCCGGTCTTGATCCCGTCCGCCCCGTTATAGGCGGCCAGCAGGCGGCGGTTGGTGTTGTTCACCGTCTTGATCCCGGCATGGGTCGAGCGGCGCGAGAACAGGTTGTAATACTGCGGATAGTCGTAGAGCAGGTGGCGTCCCAGCAGCGTCATGTCCCGCGCGGTGGACAGATGCCCCTCCTGGGTCAGACCGTGGGCGTTCTTGAAGGTGGTGCTGTTCATCCCCAGCGCGCGGGCGGTGCGGGTCATGCGGGCGGTGAAGGCGGCCTCGCTGCCGCTGATCGCCTCGCCGATGGCGGTGGCCGCGTCATTGGCGGATTTCACCGCCGCCGCCCGGATCAGATGGCGGAAGGCGATGCGCTGCCCGGCCTGAAGGCCCAGTTTCGAGGGCGGCTCGGCCGCCGCGTTGCGCGAGATGCGCACCTTGGTGTCGAGCGTGATCTCGCCGTTGCGCACCGCCTCGAAGGCGATGTAGAGCGTCATCATCTTGGTGAGCGAGGCCGGGTGCAGCCGCGTGTCGGCATTGCGCGAATGCAGCACCTCGCCGGTGCGGGCATCCATGACCATGGCGGCATAGGGTGCGGCCATGGCGCTGGGCGGAAGGAGAATCCCCAACCAGACGCGGGTGATGATGAGCAGCCCGAGTTGGGCCGGCCGAAAGCGCCGAACCTGCACGATGATTGCCTCTGTCTGCCTCATATGCCGCCGGTTTTCCGGCTGGCGATTGGTTATGAGATCAGCATAGCACAAGGATTCTATTTGATAAACCTTGGACTTGCGCCGTGGCGCAGGTTTCTTGCCCGCGTCCGACGCAAGATTTTGCGCCCTCGAAGGGCGGCGCCGCTAAACCGTCGATTGTGGCAAAATTATGGCCTTCGGCAGGACGACTCGCGCCGGCGCGCGCGCCTCCGATCACCGCAGCCAGTCGAAGAACCCAGGCCCCGCGCGCTCGCGCATCTCCAGCCCCATGGCGCGGCCCATCTCGGCCCCGTCCTCGACCGGGCAACTGCGGGCGTCGCTCAACGCTTCGGACCCGTCGGGGCGCAGCACCTCGCCGCGCAGGTGCAGCGTGCCGCCCTCGATTTCGGCCAGCCCCGCGATGGGGGTCTCGCAACTGCCATCCAGCGCGACGAGAAAGGCACGTTCGGCGGCCAGTCGCTGGCCGGTCTCGGCGTCGTGGATCGCGGCCAGCATGTCGGCCACCCGGGTGTCGTCGCCGCGCCGCTCGATGCCGATCGCGCCCTGCGCGATGGCGGGCAGCATGTCGGCGGTGTCCATCGCCGTGGCGGGCACGTCCTGCATGGCGAGCCGGTTCAGCCCCGCCATGGCCAGGAAGGTCGCCTCGGCCACGCCCTCGGAGAGCTTGCGCAGCCGGGTCTGCACGTTGCCGCGGAACTCGACCACCTCCAGGTCGGGGCGGCGGTAGAGCAGTTGCGCGCGCCGCCGCAGGCTCGACGTGCCCACAACCGTGCCCGGTCCCAGCTCGGCCAGGCCGGCGCTGCGCGGCGAGATGAAGGCGTCGCGCGGATCCTCGCGCGGCAGGTAGGTGTCGAGCACCAGCCCTTCGGGTTGCTCGGTCGGCATGTCCTTCATCGAGTGCACGGCGATGTCGATGCCGCCGGCGGTCAGCGCCTCCTCGATCTCCTTGGTGAACAGCCCCTTGTTGCCGATCTCCTTCAACGGCCGGTCGGCGGCGATCATGCCGCGATCGTCGCCGGTGGTCTTGATGACCACCACCTCGAACGCCTCATGCGGCAGGTCGAAGGCGGCGGCCAGCCGGTCGCGGGTTTCGTGCGCCTGGGCCAGCGCCAGGGGCGAGCCGCGGGTGCCGATCTTGAGCGGGGCCGTGGGAGAGGGCAGGGGATGTGTCATGCTCCTTCCTTTAATCGCGTCACAATGCCCTGACAACCGGCGCGGCGCTTGACAAATCTCCGCCCGGAGACGACCCATCCCCGGACCGCAAAGAGGAGAGGCAGAGATGGCCGCGACGAAGAAGCTGCTGCGCGCGCTGGCGGGCGAGACCCAGGAGATCCCGCCGATCTGGATGATGCGCCAGGCGGGCCGCTACCTGCCCGAATACCGCGCGACCCGCGCGCAGGCGGGCGATTTCCTGTCGCTGTGCTACAACCCGGAACTGGCCGCCGAGGTGACGTTGCAGCCGATCCGGCGCTATGGCTTCGACGCCTCGATCCTGTTCGCCGACATCCTGCTGGTGCCGCAGGCGCTGGGCGCGGACCTTTGGTTCGTCACCGGCGAGGGGCCGCGCCTGTCGACGATCACCGAACAGCGCGACTTGGACGCACTGAAACCGGCCTCGGAGATTCACGAGACGCTTTCGCCGATCTACGAGACGGTGCGCATCCTGACCCGCGAATTGCCCCGCGACGTGACCCTGATCGGGTTCGCCGGTGCCCCCTGGACCGTGGCCACCTACATGATCGCCGGGCGCGGCACGCCCGACCAGGGCCCCGCCCACGCGCTCAAGGACGGGAACCGCCCGCTGTTCGAGGCGCTGCTGGAGCGGATCACCGAGGCCACCATCGACTATCTCTCGGCCCAGATCGAGGCCGGGGCCGAGGTGGTCAAGATCTTCGACAGCTGGGCGGGGTCGCTCAAGGGTGCGGATTTCGACCGCTACGCGCTCGAGCCCTGCCGCCGCATCACCGCCGAGCTGAAACGCCGCCACCCGGGCATCCCGGTGATCGGCTTTCCGCGCCAGGCGGGCGAGAAATACATCGGTTTCGCCAAGGCCACGGGCGTGGACTGCGTCGGGCTCGATTCGGACGTGGACGTGGATTGGGCCGCGCGGCACGTGCAGGTCGATGGCTGCGTGCAGGGCAACCTCGCCCCGCATCACATGGTCGAGGGCGGCCAGCCGCTGATCGACGAGACCCGGCGCATCGTCAAGGCGCTCTCGGGTGGGCCGCACGTGTTCAATCTGGGCCACGGGATCACGCCGGATGCCAACCCCGACAACGTGCAGGTGATGATCGATACGATCCGCGAAGGATAGGCCGCCGCACCACTCGAGGCGCCCGACCGGGCGCCTCGGGCCTCATGTCGGCATGCGGGTCCTGGGGGCGTTTTTCGCACTTGACGCCCTGCCGTCCGTGGCTTAGGACGCCCGGGCCCGTGGCGGAGTAGCTCAGTTGGTTAGAGCAGCGGAATCATAATCCGCGTGTCGGGGGTTCAAGTCCCTCCTCCGCTACCATCGCACCCCCCACTTGAAAATTTGAGTTCGAGATGAGGGCGCTCAAGCGCCCCCTGAACCGCCCCGGGTTTACC
>DOIS01000390.1 GCA_003511785.1 Paracoccaceae bacterium | reverse complement strand
CGCGCTAAACCTGCGCGATTCCGGTGCCAAAAATGTGGTGTCGGGCGCCGGGTCGGGCGCGGGCTGCGGCGCGGGCTCTTCGGTGCCGCCCTCCTCGACGATGGCCTTGAGCCCCTCGTCGAGCTTCGACGAGGATTTGAACATCCGGTCCTTGAGCTTGCTGAAAAACGACATCGCGGCCTCGCCCCTCGTGGTTTGACGTTTCACCTAAGCGAGATCGGGGGGAATTGGAAGCGCGCGCCGCCCGCCGAGCGGACGGATTGAATCGCGCGGACCGGGGGTTAAGGTGCAACGGGAGTGCGTGGTAAATGGGGGCGACATGCTGGAACTGGATCACCTGGCCGTGGCGGGCGAGACGCTGGAAGAGGCCGCCGCAGCGGTCGAGGCGGCCCTGGGCGTGGCCATGCAGGCCGGGGGCCGGCACGCGCGGTTCGGCACCCATAACCGGCTTCTGGGCCTGGCCGACGGGCTTTACCTGGAGGCTATCGCGATCGACCCGGAGGCGCCCGCGCCCGACCGTCCGCGCTGGTTCGACCTGGATCGGTTCTCGGGTCCGGCGCGGCTGCACAACTGGATTTGCCGCGCCCGCGATCTCGATGCCGCGCTGGCCCGGTTGGGGCCGGGGGCGGGGGCGCCGGTGGCGCTGGAGCGCGGGGCGCTGCGCTGGCGCATGGCGGTGCCGGCGGACGGGCGGCTGGCCCATGACGAGTGTCACCCGGCGGTGATGCAATGGGATTGCGCCGCGCACCCCGCCGACATGCTGCCCGCCTCGGGCTGCGCGCTGCACCGGCTTGTGGTGGTGCACCCGGAGGCCCACGCGCTGCGTGAGCTGCTGGCGCCGCTGCTGACCGATCCGCGCGTGGCTTTCGAGGCCGGGGCGCCCGCGCTCATGGCCGAGATCGACACGCCGCACGGGCGGCGGGCGTTGCGGTGATCCTGCGCCCGGCTCGGGCCGCCGACGCGGCGGCGATCTGCGCGATCTGGAACCCGGTGATCCGCGACACGCTGGTGACCTTCACCACCGAGGAAAAGACCGAGGCCGGCATCCGGGCCGACATCGCGGCGCGGGGGCCGCTCTTCCTGGTGGCGGAGGCGGAGGGCGGCCTGCTGGGTTTCGCCACCAGTTTCCAGTTCCGCGCCGGGCCGGGCTATGCCTTCACCCACGAGCATTCCATCCAGCTGGCGCCCCGGGCGCGGGGCCGGGGCGTGGGGCGGGCGCTGATGACCCGGCTTGAGGCCGAGGCGGCCGCGCAGGGCGTGCATGCGCTCTGGGCCGGGGTGAGCGCGGCCAACCCGGGCGGCGCGGCGTTTCACGCGCGGCTGGGCTATGTCCGGGTCGCCCGTCTGCCCGAAGTGGGGTTCAAGGCGGGCCGCTGGCTGGACCTGATCCTCATGCAGAAGCGGCTGCGCCCCGTGCATGGGTAAGGACCTGCCGCCCTTGGGGCGTGATCTGGATCACGATCGAGGGCCATGTCACATTCTAGTCTCGGCATGTGGAGTCGAGGGAGGAATGCCATGACCCGTTTGTTTGCCGCGCTGATCCTGAGCCTGTGGGCATGGGGCGGTGCCGCGCAGGAACTGTCCGACGTGCCGGGCGCGGCCGATCCCGAGGGGCTGCCGCGCATCGCCGGCGCCGCAATCATCGGTTACGACCAGTCCGGGTTCGACGCGCTGCGCCTGCCGCTGGGCGCCGTCACCTATGATGGCGCGCCGCAAGCGCGCGAGGTCGAGGGGCCGCGCACGCGGGTGATCTATGCGGTCCCCGGCGACCGCTCGCCGCTGGAGGTGATCCGCAACTACGAGGCCGAGCTGACCGACTAGGGGTTCGCGGTGGACTATGCCTGCGCCAAGGGCGATTGTGGGCCGGTCTCGGCCATGGTGCGGCATTTCTATCCGCTGGACGGGCGGCTGGAGAACATGGGGCGGATCACCCGCAACGCCTTTTCCTCGCCGCGCGCCGATCAGCAATACCTGCCGGCCACGCATCCCGGCACAGGGCGGGTGGTGTCGGTCTATGCCGCCTACGAGACCTTTGACCTGCATCCAGAGACCGAGGGCAAGGTGCTGGTGCTGCTCGACGTGATCGAGGCCGCGCCGCTGGAGCGGCGGATGGAGCTTGTCACCGCCGAGGAGATGGCCGGCGCGCTGGGCGAGGCGGGGCGCGTGGCGCTCTATGGCGTCTTCTTCGCCCATGACAGCAACCGGCTGACGCCCCAGTCGGACCCGACCCTGGCCGAGATCGCGGCGCTTCTGGGCGGCGATCCGGCGCTGACACTGTTCGTCGTGGGCCATACCGACATGACCGGTGGGGTCGATTACAACATGGATCTGTCGCGCCGCCGCGCCGCGTCGGTGGTGGCTGCCCTGACGGGGCGGTTCGGCGTGGCGCCCGACCGGCTGGCGCCGGCGGGGGTCGGGCCGCTGGCGCCGGTGGCCGACAACGCCACCGAGGAGGGCCGCGCCCTGAACCGGCGCGTCGAGTTGGTGCGGCGATGAGCGCGCGGCGTCTCGTGGCGGTGGCTCTTTTCGCGGCGCTGCTGGGCGGGATGGGCCGCGCGCCCGAACCCGTGCCGCCGGCCTGCACGGTGCTGGAGACGGTGCCGGGCGAGGTGCTGGGCGCGGCGGCCCGGTTCGAGACCGTGCAGGCGCGCGAGAACGAGGATATGACGCTGAGCCTCTGCCACGCGCTGGACGCCGACGGTCTGCCGGTGGCCACGCTGCTCTTGCGGCACGACCTGTCGCCGTCGGCCCCGCCCGACGCGGGCACACAGCGCGCCGCCCTGCTGGAGGAACTGGCCGAGACCTTCGGAGCCGCGCCGGATGCGCGCGAGCCGGCGCTGGGCGAGGCCGCGCTCTGGGTGGCCGATGTCAGCCAGTTGACGATCTGGGACCGGGACGGACGGGTGACGATGATCGTCACCGCCCCGGGGCCGGACGCCGAGGCGATCGGCCGGGCGCTTCTGGCCGCGCTGGACTAGGCGCTGCGGCACGCGGGACGTTCCCTATTCGCTGCAACTGCATTACGCTGCGCCCATGTCGGTCTGGACCCGTATCACCAAGGCGCTGTCCTCGCTGCGCAAGGGCGAAAGCCTGAGCCACGTGTTCGAGCAATTGCGCAGCCCGCCCGAGCGCCGGGTGGCCTTTGCCATCGCGGTGATCGCGCTGGGCGCGAAGATGGCCAAGGCCGACGGGCAGGTGACACGCGACGAGGTCACGGCGTTTCGCGAGGTGTTCCAGATCGCGCGCGCCGACGAGGCGGGGGCGGCGCGGGTGTTCAACCTGGCACGCACTGACGTTGCCGGCTATCGCGACTATGCCGGCCGCATCAGCGCGATGTTCTCGGCCCAGAGCCAGACCCTGCGCGACCTGATGGAGGGGCTGTTCCACATCGCCCTGGCCGACGGGGTCTATCACCCCGAGGAGGACGCCTTTCTGGCCGAGGTGGCGCGCATCTTCGGGCTGAGCGAGGCCGAATTCCGCACCCTGCGCTGCCGCTTCGTACCCGACTCGGCGCCCGACCCCTTCGCCGTGCTGGGCGTGGCGCCTGGCACGCCCCTGCCCGAGGTGCGCCGGGCCTGGCGCAAGCTGGTGCAGGAGACCCATCCCGACGCGATGGTGGCGCGCGGGGTGCTCGAGGAGGCCGTCAAGCTCGCCGAGAAGCGGTTGATCGCCATCAACCGCGCCTGGGACGAGATCAACGAGGCGGCGTGACAGACCGGGAGCCTTGATGCGGCTTGCAACCTACAACGTGGAGTGGTTCGCCAATCTCTTCGACGATGGCGACCGGCTGCTGGTGGACGACGCGCCCTCGGGGCGCGAGGGAGTGACCCGCGCCCAGCAGGTCGAGGCGCTGGGCATCGTCTTCACCGCTCTGGACGCCGATGCAGTGCTCATCATCGAGGCGCCCAACACGGGGCGCAAGCAGGACACGGTACGCGCGCTTACGGGCTTTGCCGAGGCGTTCGATTTGCGCGCGCGCGCGGCGGTGATCGGGTTCGCCAACGAGACGCACCAAGAGATCGCGCTGCTTTACGACCCCGACGCGCTCAGCGCCCGGCACGACCCGCGCGGCGACGAGACCGGGCGCAAGGGCAGCGGGGACGCGCCGCGCTTCGACGGCACCTTCCGCATCGACCTGGACATCGACAACACCGAGGACCTGGTGCGCTTTTCCAAGCCGCCGCTGGAACTGGAAGTGACCACCGCCGCAGGGATGACGCTGCGCCTGATCGGCGCGCATCTTAAATCCAAGGCGCCGCATGGCGCGCGCGGGCGCGACGCGGTGATGCGGCTGTCCATCTCGAACCGGCGCAAGCAACTGGCCCAGGCGATCTGGATCCGCCAGCGCATCGAGGCGCACCGGGCCGAGGGTCTGCCGGTGATCCTTGCGGGCGATCTGAACGACGGCCCCGGCCTCGACGATTTCGAGGACCTGTTCGGGCGCTCCTCGGTCGAGATCCTGCTGAACGAGGACATGTACGACCCGCACGCGCGCAAGGCACTGTCGCGGCGGCTGGGCGCGTTCCCCTCGACCGCGCGGTTTCGGATGCCGGACGGGTCGCGCTATCTCCAGGCACTGCTGGATTACATCATGGTCTCGCCCGAATTGATGGGCCGCCGCCCGGCCTGGCGCATCTGGCACCCGTTCGACGACGTGCGCTGCTTCGAGACGCCGGAGCTGCGCGAGGCGCTGCTGGCGGCGTCGGACCATTTCCCGGTGACGCTGGATATCGAGCTGTGAGGCCCGCTAACGGATCAGCGCGGTGGACAGGATCGGCGCATAGCTCAGGAACACCAGCACCACGGCGACCGCCAGCAGGAAGGGCCAGAGCGCGGTGAAGATGGTGAAGGGGCGCACGCCGGACATGGCCGAGGCAATGTAGAGCCCGACCCCCACCGGCGGCGTCAGAAGCCCCAGCACAAGGTTCAGCGAGATCACCACCCCGAACTGGAACGGGTCGATGTCGTAGTTGTTCATGGCGATGGGCAGCAGGATCGGCGTGACCAGGATCAGCGCGGCGATGCCGTCGATCAGCATTCCCACGAACAGGAGGCACAGGTTCACGATCAGCAGGAACACGAAGGGGTTTTGCGTCACCGTGGCGATGAAGGCGGCGAGTTTCTGCGGCAGTTCCTCATAGACCACGACCCAGCCGAACACGTTGGCCGCCGCGATCATGAAGATCACCAGCGAGGAATTGATCGCGGTGCGCACGAAGAGCTTGCCCAGGTCGCGCGGGGCGATCTCGCGATAGATCAGCCAGCCCACCAGGAAGGCGATCAACGAGGCGACCGCGGCGCTCTCCGTGGGGGTGGCGATGCCGAAGACGATGCCGCCGACGATGGCCAGCGGGATCAGGAAGGCGGGCAGGGCGTCGCGGATGGCGCGCAGTGCCTCGGCCGGGCGCATCCAGTCGCCCTTGGGAAATTGCTGTTTCATGCCGATCAGCGAGACCACCAGGAAGAAGGCCAGCGCCAGGATGAAGCCGGGGATGATGCCTGCGATGAACAGGTCGCCAATGGGCAGTTGCGCCAGCACCCCGTAGATCACGAAGAGCATCGAGGGCGGGATCACCGGCGCCAGCAGCCCGCCCGCGGCTGTGGTGGCAGCGGCGAAGCCCGGGTCATAGCCTTCCTTGGTCATGGCGGGGACCATGGCGCGGCTCATCACCGCGATCTGGCTGGCGGCCGAGCCGATGATCGCGGCCATGAACATGTTGGCCAGTAAGTTGATATAGGCCAGCCCGCCGCGAAAGCCGCCCACGAAGACGCGTGCGGCGCGCACCAGCCGGCCGGTCATGCCGCCCTCGTTCATCAGCTCGCCGGTCAGGATGAAAAGCGGGATGGCCAGCAGCCCGTAATTCTCGATGCCTGCGAAGATCTGTTGCGCGTAGCTGTCGTAGAGCACCAGGTTGCCGCTGTCCCAGATATACCACAGCGCGGTCAGAGCCAGCACCAGCGCGATGGGCACGCTGGCAAACAGCAGGATGAGAAAGACCAGCGGCGTCACGATGTCTCTCCGGTGGGGGTGCCGGGGTCGGCATGGGGGTTGAGCAGGTTGGCCGTGGCGTGCAGCAGCGCGCCCAGGGTGAACAGCACCATCACCAGCCAGACCCAGACCTTGGGGATGCCCAGCGTACTGGTGGGCTCGGCATAGATGAAGTTGAAGGTCGCGCCCTGGAACGCCTTCACGTCCCAGCCCGCGCGCGCCAGCTCCAGCGGCATGAACCAACGCCAGAGGATCCAGACCAACAGGCAGGCAAAGACGAAGATCACCAGATCGACGAATCGCGCCATGGCGGCGCGGGCCTGCTGCGGCAGGAATTCCTGCACCACGGTGACGGCAATGGCGCTGCGGTAGTGCAGCGCGGCGCTGGCGGCGAGGAAGGTCATCCAGACCATGGCATAGATCGCCGCCTCGTCCACCCAATAGATCGCCTGGCCCATGGCGCGGGTCACCACGTTGAGCAGGATCAGCCCCGACACCGAGGCCGCCAGCGCCGCCGCCGCGACGATCTCGACCCGCGCCCAGAGCGCGGAGACGCGGTAGAGCATGAAATCCCCCCTGTCACGCGGAACCGGGCCGGATGGTCCGGCCCGGTCCCCGCCGCTTGCGCGCGGTTACTTCAGCTCTTCGGCGGTGGCGCGCAGCGCGGGCAGCGAGGGGGCCTTCTCGGCCCAGGTGGCCTCCCATTCGCCGATGGCGTCCCCGAAGAACTCGGGGCCGACCTCCTTGGTGGTCTTGCCCACGCCCATCAGGTTTTCGGTCCAGACAGGCTCCTTCTCGGTATAGGTGTCGAGCGTGCTGTCCACATGCTTGGCCATCAGCTCGGTGATCATCGCCTTGTCCTCGTCCGACAGCCCGGCATAGACCCGCGCCGAGATCAGCCCGACCATCGGGAACATCATGTGGTTGGAGAACAGGATGGTGTCGGCGTGCTCGTAGTATTTCAGCACGTCGATCAACTCCACGTCCATGTCGATGGCGTCCACCTGGCCGTTGGCCAGCGCGTCATAGACCGCCGGCAGCGGCATCGGCGTGGGCGCCGCGCCGATCGCGTTGTAGAAATCCAGGTTGGCGTCGAAGGGGGTGATGCGGATCTTCTTGCCGGCCAGGTCCTCGACGCTGTCGACCTCGCCCCGGCTGACGATCTGGCGCAGCCCGGCGCTGCCGAAGCCCACGCCCACGACGCCGGCCTCCTGCGGCAGGGTCTCCAGCATGCCGCGCGCGGTGTCCGAGCGCAGGATCGCGGCGGCATGGCCGATGTCCTGGGCCAGGTAGGGTGCATAGAAGGCGCCCATGTCGGGCACCCGGTTCGACACCTCGGCCACGGTCATGAAGGCCATGTCGAGCGCGCCGGTCTGCAATTGCTGAAGCATCTCGGCCTCGTTGCCCAGCTGGCGGGCGGGAAAGACGGCGACGGAATGCTCGCCGCCGGATTTCTCGGCCAGCTCGGCGCCGAAGGCCTCGGCGGCCTTGGTCCAGACATGCGGCGGCGGCGTGATGAGCCCGAGGCGGAATTCCTTGGCCGCAAGCGGGCCGGCGGCCAGGATCAGCGCGCCGGCGGCCAGTGTTGCACGGGTGAAATCCTTGAGCGTGATTTTCATCTTTGTCTCCCTGTCAGAATCATTGTTTTGAACGAGTTTAGCAGCCCGCGCCCGTCCGGCGACGCTTTTTCGCCGCGCGGCTCAGAGCGCGACCCAGCCCTCGGGCGGCTCCTTGCCCGGGTGCACCTCGCCGCAGGAGGGGCAGGTGCGGGCCTTCTCGTCGGCATAGAACGCCTCGTAGACCGGGGGCAGGTCGCGCACGATGCTTTCCAGGATCAGTTCGGCGCGATGCACCTTGGTGCCGCAGTTGAAGCAATACCATTCGATCGCGTCATGCGCGCCTTCGGGGCGCTTGGGCTCGAACACCAGGTCCACCGATCCCTCCTGCGGGCGCTGCGGCGAGTGGCGCACATGCGGCGGGAGCAGGAAGATCTCGCCCTCGCGGATCGGCACGTCGTAGAATTCCTCGCCGTCGAAGATCTTCAGCAGCATGTCGCCCTGAAGCTGGTAGAAGAACTCCTCAACCGGGTCGTCGTGGTAATCGGTGCGTTTGTTGGGTCCGCCCACCACCGTCACCATCAGGTCGGCATCCTCCCAGATCTGCTGGTTGCCCACGGGCGGTTTCAGCAGGTGGCGGTGCTCGTCGATCCATTGCTTGAAATTGAAGGCGGCCAATCTGGATATGGTCGGTTTCCCCCCTTTGCCTTTGGGTCAGCCTGCGCCGCGCGGGGGCGCTGCGACAAGCCGTTTGTCCGAAAATGGATATAACGAATGCGGATAGCGCGCGGGGTAGGGCGCAAGAAAACCCGTGTTCAAACCGGGCCTCCGCCCGGAAATCGGGCAGTATCTGCGGCTGGGGGCGGTTTTTGGATGGCGCTCAAATTTTACCAATTGATAAAAATTCAGACTGTGGCAGTCTCAATCAAAAGCAAAACGACAGGGAGACCCAGATGCCGCATGGTTCCATGACGCCAGGTATCGCTGCGCAACGGCTCGACGCCGCGACGCTTGCCGAGAATTTCAGCGACCTTCACCCGCCCCTTGCGCCGCACGAGGCGGCGGTGGCGGCGGATCGCTGTTACTTCTGCTACGACGCGCCCTGCGTCACCGCCTGCCCGACCGAGATCGACATCCCGCTCTTTATTCGTCAGATCCAGGCCGGCAACCCGGAGGGCGCGGCCGAGACCATCCTGACCCAGAATATCCTCGGCGGCATGTGCGCCCGGGTCTGCCCGACCGAGACGCTCTGCGAGGAGGCCTGCGTGCGCGAGACGGCCGAGGGCAAGCCGGTCGAGATCGGGCGGCTGCAACGCTATGCCACCGACACGCTGATGGCAGAGGATGTGCATCCTTTCACCCGCGCGGCCCCCACCGGCAAGCGCGTGGCGGTGGTGGGTGCGGGGCCCGCCGGTCTGGCCTGCGCGCACCGGCTGGCGATGCTGGGCCATGACGTGGTGATCCATGAGGCGAAACCCAAACCCGGCGGGCTGAACGAATACGGGATCGCCGCTTACAAGGCGACCAATGACTTTGCCCAGGCCGAGGTGGACTGGCTGCTGAAGATCGGCGGCATCGCGATTGAAACCGGATCGGTTCGGGGCGACACGCTCCTGTTGGACGGATTCTGGGAGGCCTACGACGCTGTATTCCTCTCCCTCGGCTTTGCCCTCGCCAACGCTCCG
>DOIS01000038.1 GCA_003511785.1 Paracoccaceae bacterium | reverse complement strand
TTAATGCATGATTTGCCAAGACCCGACCAAGCGTCAAAAAATGCGTCGCCGGGCGCTTTCCCCAAGCCACCGCGCGGGGTATGGCCAAGGGGAAGGAAGACGCCCATGACCGATACCCCGGACACCGTTCCCCCGCTTGCCCGTAACGAGGATACCGCGCGCGGCCTTGCATTCGCGCTGTTCGCCTACCTTTTCTGGGGGGTCCTGCCGCTTTACCTGAAACTGGTGTCCCATATCCCGGCCGCAGAGGTCGTCGCCCACCGGGTGATCTGGTCGGTGCCGCTGGCCGGCGGGCTGCTGATTGCGCTGGGCCGGACCGCCGATCTGCGGGCGGTGCTGCGCGACCCGCGCGCCTTGGCCATGGGCGCGGTAACCGCTGCGCTGATCTCGGTGAACTGGGGCGTCTATGTCTGGGCGGTGGCCTCGAACCAGGCGGTCGAGGCGGCGCTGGGCTATTACATCAACCCGCTGTTCTCCATCGCGCTGGGCTACATGACCTGGGCCATGGCGCAGGGACAGGGGAATTTCACCGCCTCGTGGCGCGATGCGGGCTTGTTGATCGGGTGCGGCGTGGTCACGGCGGTGCCGCTCATCGCCTATGCCAACGGCGCCAAGGGGCTGAAGCTCTCGACCATCGGCATCCTGCAATACATCGCGCCCACGGGCATTTTCCTCGTGGCGGTCTTCGTTTTCGACGAGCCCTTCGGGCGGGGGCGCATGACCGCCTTCCCGATGATCTGGCTGGCGCTCGTGCTCTATTCGACGTCGATGCTGCGCCAGTTGCGCGCGGCGCGGGCCGCCCTGAGGTCATCCTGACCGCGCGTAATGCCGACCTGGCGGTCGGCGCTGTGCCGCTGGTCCCGCTTGCACGGATGCGGTGTGTCGCTAATCTCGGTTCGGCCGAACGGGCCCCGCCCCATCTGGAGATGACACCCCGTGCAATTGGATTTCACGCAATACATGCCCCATGGCATGTGCCTTCTGTGGGAGCCCTGGCTGCTATTCTTGTGGGGCGGTTCGGACTTCTTGATCTTCGCGGCCTACTCCGCCATCCCGCTGGCGCTGATGCGTGTGGTCTGGCGGCGTGACGACCTGAACCATCGCGGGCTGGTGATTCTGTTCGCCGCGTTCATCCTGCTTTGCGGGGTGACGCACGCCTTGTCGGTCGTGACTCTTTGGGTGCCGATCTATCCGGTCCAAGGCGTGATCAAGCTGGCCACAGGGCTTGTCTCGGCGGCCACGGCAATCGTTCTGTTCCGCATGGTGCCGATGCTGGTGGCCATTCCCAGCGCAACCGCGCTGACCACTGCCAACCGGCGCTTGCGCGAGGAGATCGCCGCGCATGAGGCGACGCTGGCCGATCTGCGCCGGGTTCAGGCCGAGCTCGAGGACAAGGTGGCGGACCGCACCTCTGCGCTCAGCGCCGCGAACGAACGACTGGCCGTGACCGCGCGCGAGGCGGTGCATCGCAGCGGCAACCTGATTTCCGTCGCGGCCTCGCTGGCGCGGCAGAGCGCACGCAACGCCCGCGACCTGGACGAGTTCATCCGCAGCTTCCTGGGCAGGCTCGACGCGTTGGCCGCTGCCCCGCGGGCCATTCTTCAGACCCGGGGGCGGAACTCCGCCGACCTGGGCGACGTGGTGCGCGGGCAGCTGGAGCCGATCCTGCTGACCTATGGCGACCGGGTGCGCATCGACGGGCCGCATGTGGAAACCGGGTCGGAGGCGGCGCAGCAGATCGCGCTTGCGCTGCACGAGCTGGCCACCAACGCGCAGAAACACGGCGCCCTGTCAGGTGAGGACCACGGCGTCCGCCTGCATTGGGATGTGGACACCGAGCGGCTGCTGCTGACCTAGGAAGAGGATCTGCCTCTCGACGCGAACCGTGGGAGCCTGGATGACGCGGACGATGGCGAGGCAGGCTTCGGCAGCCAACTGCTGAACCGGATCGTGCCGGCGATGCTCAAGGGCGAGGCCGAGCGCCGGATCGATGCGGGGGTTCTTGTCTATGCGCTGCATGTGCCGTTGACGTCGATCCTGACCGACAAGGGCGAAACGGATGGCACAGGCTGGACCGCCGGGCTTTTCGATCAGACCCTGGGTCCCTCCCACGGCCGAGGGTCGGACCGGCCTTCGTGCGGCGGCCTACGTCATCCCTGGGGCGCCGCCGGTGCGGATCGTGCAAAGCTCCGCGCGGGTCATGCCAGCGCATCGCGGAACGCGAGGAACCGGGCATCCTGCATCACCCGCGCGTTCATCGCCTCGCGCAGCGCGCCCACACTCTTGTAGGGCCGCATCACCACTTCGAAGACGGCGATCAGCCCGTCCTCGTCCAGCGTGACGAGATCGACGCCGACCGCGTCCAGCTCTCCCACCTTGCATTGGAATTCCAACGCCCAGTCTGCGCCTTCGCCCATCACCCGGCGATAGCGAAACTCGGTGAACACCTGTCCGACATGGCCCAGAACCGCGGCGACCGGGGCACGGCCGGTCCAGGTCTTCCAGTAGGTCGGGGGCAGGAAACGGACCTCTTCGGCCAGGATGTCGCCGATCTTTTCCTCCTCGCCCGAGGCGACGATCTGCATCATTTTCTCGATGGTCGGGTGCATGGCGTTCCTCCTCTGGCCTTGGTGAAACCCTGCGCGGGATGATAACGGGCCGTCCAGCGCGACGTGACGACAGGGCCGCTTGCCCCGTCCTCCAAGCCGCGCTACGCACCTCCGATGAGCGCGACGACCGAGTATGCCCCGCCCGACGACCCGCCCGCGATCCTGCACGAGGACGCTCAATTGCTCGTGGTCGACAAGCCCGCCGGGCTGCTGTCCGTGCCGGGCAAGGGCGCGGACCTGGCAGACTGCCTGCTGAGCCGTCTGAAGGAGGTGTTTCCCGACGTTCTGCTCGTGCATCGCCTGGACCGGGACACGTCGGGCGTCATGGTCTTTGCGCTGACCCCGCACGCGCAGCGCCATCTTGGCCTGCAATTCGAAAAACGCATGGCAAAGAAGAGCTATGTGGCGCGGTTGGCCGGGCGGTTTGAGCCAAAGACCGGCACCGTCAATCTGCCGTTGACCGTGGATTGGCCGAACCGGCCGCTGCAAAAGGTCTGTCACGAGACCGGCAGGCCCGCCGTGACCGACTGGCGCGTGCTGCGGCATCAGGGCGAGACCAGCCGCGTGCGACTGTTTCCCAAGACCGGGCGGAGCCACCAGCTGCGCGTGCACATGCTGGCGCTGGGTCACCCTATCCTGGGCGATCCGCTTTACGCTCCCGAGACCACGGGAGACCATCCGCGCCTGATGCTTCATTCCGAGGAGTTGCGCCTCAAGCATCCCGAGGGCGGCGCCTCGGTCAAGTTTCGGGCGCCTGCACCGTTCTGAGCTGTGGCTTGACAGACCCGATGTTGACGCTTAACGGGGCGGAAGGTTCGGGTTCCCTGCCGCTCGCGACCCTTTGGTCAAGGTGAAACCCGGTTTGTCCGACATCTGAGCGCCCCTTTCACGGTGCGACGGATGGCAACGCGAGCCCCGTCCCCCTATCGCGCCCGTCGAAAAGCGAGGCTGAAGATGACTCACAATATGACATTCGCTCCGATTTCGGAGCTCAAGGCCCAGGCGAAACGCCTGCGCGCCCGGCTGCACGAAACCGGGCAGGAGATCACGCACGGCCAGGCGCTGGACCTGCTGGCCCGGCAACACGGCCTGCGGGACTGGAACAGCTTGAGCGCCAAGGCGGGCAATGCGCCGCGGCTTCGCGTCGGCGCGCGGGTGAGCGGGCGCTATCTTGGCCAGACCTTCTCGGGCAGGGTCAAGGCGTTGAGCGTGATGGAGCACGGCCGCCACCGGATCACCGTGCATTTCGATGCACCGGTGGACGTGGTGCGCTTCGACAGCTTCTCGTCCTTCCGTCAGCGCGTTCAGGCGGTTATTGGGCCGGATGGGCAGTCGCCACGAAAGACTTCGGATGGGCAGCCACAATTGATTGTCCGGCCCGAGGGTTGAACGAAAGACACCGCCGGGCCGAAACCCGGCGGTGCCTGTTCATTTCGCGGCAGAGCGGGTTACGGGGTCCAGCCGCTCACGGCCTTGATCTCGAGGAATTCCTCGATCCCGAAGATGCCGCCCTCGCGCCCGTTGCCGGACTGCTTCATCCCGCCGAAGGGGGCGCCCGCAGCGCGCGAGGTGCCGTTCATCTCGACCATGCCCGAGCGCAGCGCGCGAGCCATGCGGTTGGCGCGTTCACCGTCCTGGGTCTGGACGTAGTTGGTCAGGCCATAAGGCGTGTCGTTTGAGATCTCGATCGCCTCCGCCTCGTCCTCGAAGGGGATGATCGAGAGCACCGGGCCGAAGATCTCCTCGCGCGCGATGGTCATCTGGTTGTTCACGTCGGCAAAGACCGTGGGTTTGACGAAATAGCCCTTGTTGAAGCCCTCGGGCCGGCCGGTGCCGCCGGCGACCAAGCGGGCGCCTTCGTCGATGCCCTTCTGGATCAGGTCCTGGATCTTCTCCCACTGGGTGGCGTTGACGACGGGACCGATATGGCGGCCCTCCTCGTGGGCGTTGCCCACGGTGACCTTCTGCGCCACCTCGGCCGCGGTTTCGACAGCCTGGTCATAAATCGACTTCTGCACCAGCATCCGCGAGGGCGCATTGCAGCTTTGGCCGGTGTTGTTCATCATGTGCATGACACCGCGCTTCACCGCCTTGTCGTCGGCATCCTCGAAGATCACGTTGGCGCCCTTGCCGCCCAGTTCCAGGTGCACCTTCTTGAGCGTGTCGGCGGCGTTCTTCGAGATCGCCGTGCCCGCGCGGGTCGAGCCGGTGAAGCTGACCATGTCCACGTCCGGGTGACCGCTGAGATGCGTGCCGACCCCGGCGCCGTCGCCGTTGATGAGGTTGAACACGCCCTTCGGGAAACCGGCCTCGTGCATCATTTCGGCAAAGATCATCGCGTCCAGCGGGCTTTCCTCCGAGGGCTTGAGCACCATGGTGCAGCCCGCGATGGCCGCCGCGCCGACCTTGAGCGTGATCTGGTTCATCGGCCAGTTCCACGGCGTGATCAGCGCGGCGACGCCGACCGCCTCGTAGATGATCCGATCGTTCGGCGCGTGGTCCCCCAGCGGGCGGTCGAACTCGAAATCCTTGGCGGCGCGGATGAAGTTCTTCAGATGAAAGGCGCCGGCGCCGAACTGCTGGGTGCGGGCCATGTCGATCGGCGCGCCCATCTCGGTGCTGATCGCCTGGGCCAGATCCTCGGCCCGGGTCTTGTAGATTTCCAGCAGCCGTTCGACGCAGGCGATGCGCTCTTCGACCGGGGTTGCCATCCAGCCGGGCAGCGCGGCCTTGGCGGCGGCCACGGCGGCATCGGTGTCGGCCTGCCCGCCCAGCGAGATCACCGCGCAGGGCTCCTCGGTCGAGGGGTCGATCACATGGTGATCGCGCCCGTCCCGCGGCGCCACCCAGGCACCGTCGATATAGAAGTCGCGTTTCTCGGGCATATCGGTATCTCCCAAATTTGTTCGCTTGGCGCGGGACTGGCCTGCGCGATTGGCGCCAATGTGTCACCGGCCCCGAACAGGGGCAAGGGAGGTTCGGGCCGTCCGCATTCAAATGCTGAATCCTGAATGCGTCAATCCGGCGCATTCGCATCGGCGTCGTTCGGGGCTGTAACCTTGCGGCAGAGCGACTAGGTTTGCGTCAGCCGAGTCGCCAACCATTGCAACCTGAAAGGAGCGTCCAATGGGCCTGCGTATCAACGACACCGTCCCCAACTTCACCGCCGAGACCGACCACGGCACGATCCAGTTCCATGACTGGATCGGCGACAGCTGGGCGATCCTGTT
>DOIS01000325.1 GCA_003511785.1 Paracoccaceae bacterium | reverse complement strand
CGCACGCAAAACGCAAAACAGCCGCACGGGTGATGCCGTGCAGGATGTCGGTCGAGAGCGCCCGCGTGATGATCTTGTTGCCCTTGACGATATAGGCGTTGTTGCTGGTGCCTTCGGTGACGAACCCGTCCTGGATCATCCAGGCATCGTCGGCCCCGGCCTTCTTGGCCATCATCTTGCCCATCGAGGGATAGAGCAGCTGCACCGTCTTGATGTCGCGCCGGCCCCAGCGGATGTCCTCGATCGAGATCACCTTCATGCCGGTCTTCACCGCCGGATTGTCGGCAAGCCCCGGCTTGGACTGGGTGAACAGCACGAGGGTCGGTTCGGTGGTCTCGGGGTCGGGGAATACGAAATCCCGGTCGCCCGGCGCCCCGCGCGTGACCTGGAGATAGATCATCCCCTCGTCGATATCGTTCAGGCGCACCAACTCGCGATGGATCTCCAGCAGGTCGTCGAAGGCCGCGGGCCTGGGCAGGTCCAGCTCGGCCAGCGAGCGTTCAAGCCGCGCCATGTGACCGGGGAAGTCGATCAGCTTGCCGCCCAGCACGCTGGTCACCTCATAGACCCCGTCGGCCATCAGGAAGGCCCGGTCGAAGATCGAAACCTTGGCTTCGGTCTCGGGGAGATATTCGCCGTTCACATAGACGGTGCGCATGGGGTCATCCTCGTTGTCGGTCGGCGCGTTCTTCGAGGCAAACGCGCGGCGGGTCAAGTCGTGGCGAAATCCGTCGGCGCCAGGCGCCCGGCGCGCAGCAGGTGCTGCAACACGCTGGCAACCGACAGTGCATCGCCGGAAGCATCATGGGCCGGCCCCTGTTCCGGCAGGCCGAAATGGGCGCAGATCGTATGGCTGCGCAGGGTTTCGACCACTTCCGCAGGCTCACCGGCGCGCGGCAGCAGGGGCACCGCGCTGCGGAACCGGCGGGCGGGGATCGGGCAGGGCGCCTCCTGAACGAACAGCGCGGCGGCGAAGGTCAAAAGCTCGTCCTTGCCCCAGGCATAGAGGACGCTTCCCTCGGAATAGCGGTCCAACGCCGCCAGTGCTTCGGTCAGGGGCAGCCCCTCGGAGTCGATCCGCGCCTCGGTCAACCCGGTCAGGCGCGTAACCAGCGGATCGAGCGGTACGCGGCGCCCGTCGCGGTCGATGGGCCGGACCAGCCACCCCTCGGGCCGAGGCAGCGCGAAGGGCGGATCGAGCGAGAGCCGCACCGCCCCGATCTGCACGGTCAGCGGGTCCGGGCCGTGCGGCCCGCACCAGAAGCGTTGCGGCGCACCGGGCGCGGTCAGGAACTCGGCGTCGCAGACCGTGATCCACGTCATCCTTAGCCCCATAGTGCCGGTTCGGGCGGATGCACCCCGGCCGCGTCGAAGCGCAGCGGCGTCTCGCGGTCCTCGGCCAGCAGGAGCGGCCCGTCGAGATCCACCACCTGCGCGCCCTGCGCCACCAGCGTTGCCGGCGCCATGGCGAGCGACGAGCCCACCATGCAGCCCACCATCACCCCGAAGCCTTGGGGCCGGGCGGCGTCGCGCAGGGCCAGCGCCTCGGTTAGC
This sequence comes from Paracoccaceae bacterium, assembly GCA_003511785.1. Taxonomy (GTDB): domain Bacteria; phylum Pseudomonadota; class Alphaproteobacteria; order Rhodobacterales; family Rhodobacteraceae; genus UBA7951. The sequence goes on along the minus strand of DOIS01000325.1, from coordinate 11,062 downwards.
CCGCCGGTCTTGTCGAGCTTGATATTGACCACGTCATACTTGCCCTTGAGCGCGGGCAGGCTGGCGCGATCGTGGCAGCTCTCGTCAGCGCAGAGCGGCACCGGACGGTCAATGCCCAGCAGCGCCTCGTCCTCGCCCGCGGGCAAGGGCTGTTCCACCAGTTCCACGCCCAGCCGGAGCAGGTGCGGGGCGAGATCGGCATAGACCTCGGCCGACCAGCCCTCGTTGGCATCGATGATGATCCGTGCGTCGGGGGCGCCGGCGCGGACTGCCTCCAGCCGGGGCATGTCGTCGGGCGTGCCCAGCTTGATCTTGAGAAGCGGCCGGTGGGCGTTGGCCGCGGCCTGGGCGCGCATCGCCTCGGGCGCGTCCAGCGACAGGGTATACGCGGTGATTTCCGGGCCGGGCGCGGCCAGCCCGGCCAGTTCCCAGGCACGTTTTCCGGCGCGCTTGGCCTCCAGGTCCCACAGCGCGCAATCCACGGCGTTCCGCGCGGCACCGGCGGGCAGCATCTCGGCCAGGCTGTCGCGCGTGACATCCCCGGGCAGGCCCCGGATCTGCGCCTCGACCGAGTCGAGCGTCTCGTCATAGCGGGCATAGGGCACGCATTCGCCGCGCCCGACATGGTCGCCGTCACGCAGATGCACGGTCAACACCTGGGCCTCGGAGCGCGAACCGCGGCTGATCGTGAACACCTGCGCCAGTTTGAACACGTCGCGCGTCACGTCGATCTGCATCGCCTGCCTCCTGCCTTTACCCTATCGCCGCCAGCGCATCCACCAGCTTGGCCGAGCCATAGCGGAACGGGTCGGTCGCGGGCAGACCCAGCCGCGTCTCGACCTCGGCCAGATAGCTCTGCGCCTCGTCGTCGCTCATGTGCTGGGTATTGACCGAGACGCCCACCACCTGGCAGGCCGGGTTGGCCACGTGGGCAAGCGGCAGGGCGGTGTCGCGCAACTGCTCCAACGAGGGCAGCTTGTAGCCGGGCAGCCCGCGCATGTGGTCGCGCGTGGGCTCGTGGCACAGGATCAGCGCGTCGGGCTGACCGCCATGGATCAGCGCCATGGTGACGCCCGAATAGGACACATGGAACAGCGAGCCCTGCCCCTCGATCATGTCCCAATGATCGTCGTCATTGTCGGGCGTCAGCCACTCGATCGACCCAGCCATGAAATCGGCCACCACCGCATCCAGCGGCACCCCGTCGCCGGTGATGAGAATGCCGGTCTGGCCGGTGGCGCGGAACGAGGACTTCATGCCCCGCTCCTTCATCTCGCGATCCATGGCCAGCGCGGTGTACATCTTGCCGACCGAGCAATCGGTGCCAACGGCGAGGCAACGCTTGCCACCGCGCTTCTCTCCGTTGGCGATGGGATACTCGACCTCGGGCACGCGCACATCGTGCAGCACCCGGCCGGTGGCCTCGGCCACGGCGACCAGATCGGGCTCGTCACGCAGCAGGTTGTGCAGGCCCGAAGCCAGGTCGAACCCCTCTTCCAGTGCCATCACCAGCACTTTCTTCCATTCCTTGCTGATCACGCCCCCGCGATTGGCCACGCCGATCACCAGGGTTTTTGCCCCGGCTGCCTTGGCCTGGGCCAGGTCCATGTCGGTCAGACCCAGATCGGCCTTGCAGCCCTCCATCCGGTATTGGCCCACGGCATTGTCGGGGCGCCAGTCCTTGATGCCTTGGGCCACCTTGGCGGCCAGCTGGTCGGGGGCGTCGCCCAGGAAAAGCAGATAGGGGGTCTGGATCATCGCGCAGGTCTCCTTTGATTCCGGGCTGAGCCTAGTTGACCCGAGACACGAGCGTTTCGCAATCTCATGGCCGGGCGCGGCATCGGGTGGAAGATCCGCCCCCGATGACGGCCTGTTGCCGAAGATTCTTGCGCGATACTGTCATTGCCCAACTTTTCAGCAGCGTCGATACGGCCCATCGCGCGACAGGACGGAGAGCCGTTGCTGCGCTTGCACAATCCGCTTGCGTGGAGGCGCGCAATTTAATAGCTTCTGACCCCAAACAGACGTAATTTCCTTACTTAGAAAGGCGCCTCCATGAGCTTTCGCATCCAGCCCGCCGCCCCTGCCCGGCCCAATCGTTGCCAGCTCTTCGGCCCCGGCTCGCGCCCGGCGCTGTTCGAGAAGATGGCGGCCAGCGCGGCGGACGTCATCAACCTCGATCTCGAGGACTCGGTTGCGCCCACCGACAAGGACAGCGCGCGCGCCAATATCATCGCCGCGATCTCGGAGGTGGACTGGGGCAAGAAAACGCTGAGCGTGCGGATCAATGGGCTCGACACGCCCTGGTGGTATCGCGACGTCGTGGACCTACTGGAACAGGCGGGCGACCGACTCGATCAGATCATGATCCCCAAGGCCGGCTGCGCCAGCGACATCTACGCGGTGGATGCGCTGGTGACCGCAATCGAGACCGCCAAGGGGCGTGAGAAGAGTATCGACTTCGAGGTCATCATCGAAAGCGCCGCCGGCATCGCCCATGTGGAAGAGATCGCGAGCGCCTCGCCCCGGCTTAAGGCGATGAGCCTGGGCGCCGCCGATTTCGCCGCCTCGATGGGCATGGCCACCACCGGCATCGGCGGCACGCAAGAGAATTACTACATGCTGCACGAGGGCGCGAAACACTGGTCCGATCCCTGGCATTGGGCCCAGGCCGCCATCGTCGCGGCCTGCCGCACCCATGGCGTTCTGCCGGTGGACGGACCTTTCGGCGACTTCTCGGACGATGACGGCTTCCGCGCCCAGGCACTGCGCTCGGCCACACTGGGCATGGTCGGCAAGTGGGCGATCCACCCCAAGCAGGTGGCTCTGGCCAACGAGGTATTCACCCCCTCCGAGAAGGCCGTGAGCGAGGCGCGCGAGATCCTCGCCGCAATGGAAGAGGCCAAGGCCAGGGGCGAGGGCGCCACGGTCTACAAGGGGCGGCTGGTCGACATCGCATCGATCAAGCAGGCCGAGGGGATCGTGCGCCAGGCCGAGATGATCGGCGCGGGCGGCTAACTCTGGGGCTGTGCCTCCATCGCTTGGCGGCGGTTCCCCGGTGTATTTCCGGCAAGAGAAAGGGAGGGGGCGAGAGTTGCCCCCTCTCGCACACGATCAGTGTCCGAATACCGAATTGGGCACCCATTTCATGCCCTTGCCGCGTTCGGCCATGCGCATCATCAGGCAGGACGTGTTCAGCCGGTTGAAATAGGTCGCGTCGAATTCGTACCACCCGGCCTGCGGCACCTCGACCTCGGTGACGAAGGTGCTGTCGCAAGTCTGGCGCCCGTCGAAATGGCCGACCCGCTGGCCCGAGATACGCGCGTCCAGCCCGTCATTGGTGAAGAATTCGATCTCGTAGATGCCGGGCTTGTCGAAGCGGATATAGCCGTCGATCCGCGCGGCCACGTTCTCGGCCCGTTTGGAGGTCAGCGTGTTCGCTCCTTGTGCCGAATCGCGATAGTCCAGCCCACGCAGCGCCCGGCGCCAGCCTGGAGCGCGCGCCGCGCATCGGCCAGTTGCTTGATATGCTGGCCGGCGGGAGCATAGCCGTAAGCCACTGCCAAGCCGCCCTTCAGCCCTCCCGGCTGCGGGCTGGCCGGCGTCAGCTTGAGCGGTGCGGCCAGTGCAACCCCGGCCGACAGCAGGGCGGCAACCGCCCCGATCAGGAGTGTCTTCATGGGAGATACCCTCCGGTTGCCGCCCGGCCGGATCGGCGCGGGCGCGTTTGATCCTGTGCAACGTTAGAAAGACCCACGGGTTCGGGCAAGACCGGATCGCGCCGTGGCGCCTATCCGCGCAGATCCTTGGGCGAGCCCATCACCACGTAGGAGGTGATCGAGGTCACATGCGGCAAGGTGCCCAGCACGTCGGTGTGGAAGGTCTTGTAGGCGGGCAGGTCCGCGCATTCAACGCGCAGCAGGTATTCGATGGTGCCGGTGGTGTTGTGGCATTCCACCACCTCCGGGGCGCGCGCCACGGCGCGCTCGAACCCTTCCTGCGCGCGCTTGGAATGCTCGCCCAGCCCGACGCCGATATAGGCGATGAACCCCACGCCCATGGCCGGCCGGCTCAGCACCGCGCGATAGCCCGCGATCACCCCGCGACGTTCCAACTCCTGCACCCGACGCAGGCAGGCCGAGGGCGAGAGGCCAACCCGCTCGGCCAGCGCAAGGTTGCTGATCCGACCGTCGCGGGTCAGCTCCTGCAATATCTTGCGGTTGGTAGCGTCATCTTCGGTCATAAATTGCAAAGAACGCCACATCCCGAAGCTGAAAGCAATTTCATTCTCTCGAATCGGCGAAATTAATGCGCCATGACCTTCGATCTGCTTGCCGCCCTCCTGCTCTATGCCTTCGTTGCCTCGATCACCCCGGGGCCGAACAACCTGATGCTGATGGCCTCGGGCGCGAATTTCGGCTTTCGCCGCACGGTGCCGCACATGCTGGGCGTGGCGCTGGGATTTGTCTTCTTGGCGCTGATGGTCGGGCTGGGCCTGGCCGGGCTGTTCCTGGCCTTTCCCGCCAGCCACACGGTGCTCAAGGCGGTGAGCGTGGCCTACCTGCTGTGGCTCGCCTGGAAGATCGCCAATGCCGCCCCCGCGCGGGCCGAAGCCGCGGCCGGTCGGCCCTTTGCCTTTCTTCAGGCGGCGGCATTCCAGTGGGTCAACCCCAAGGCCTGGGCCATGGCGCTCACCGCCGTAACCGCCTATGCCCCGGACCAGAGCCTGGCAAGCGTCGCGGTGGTGGCCTGTGCTTTCGGCGCGGTCAACCTGCCCTCGGTCGGCACCTGGGTGGTCGCTGGCCAGCAACTGGCACGGCTCCTGACCAGTCCGCGCCGGCTGGCGGCATTCAACTGGACTATGGCGGCGCTGCTCGTGGGCTCGCTCTACCCGGTGCTCTGGCCCGGCTGAGGCTTGCCGAGTTGCATCTGGCCCGGCGCGGGGTCATATAGCGCAAGACCCGCAGGCAGAGAGGCGCCATGACCCAGTATCTGGATTTCGAGAAACCGCTGGCCGAGATCGAGGGCAAGGCAGAGGAGTTGCGCGCCTTGGCCTGCACCTCCGAGGGCATGGATGTGACCAGCGAGGCGGCGGCGCTGGACGCCAAGGCGGCGGCCCTTCTGGAAGACCTCTACAAGGACCTGACGCCCTGGCGGAAATGCCAGGTGGCGCGCCATCCCGCGCGACCCCATTGCAAGGATTACATCAAGGCATTGTTCACCGAATACACGCCGCTGGCGGGCGACCGGAACTTCGCCGACGATCACGCGGTGATGGGTGGGCTGGCGCGGCTGGGCGACCGGCCGGTGATGGTGATCGGCCACGAGAAGGGCAGTGACACCAAGTCCCGCATCGAGCGCAATTTCGGCATGGCCCGCCCCGAGGGCTATCGCAAGGCGATCCGCCTGATGGACATGGCCGACCGCTTCAACCTGCCTGTGGTCACACTGGTGGACACGCCCGGTGCCTATCCCGGCAAGGGCGCCGAGGAGCGCGGCCAGTCCGAGGCCATCGCGCGGGCGACCGAAACCTGCCTGCGCATCGGCGTGCCGCTGGTCTCGGTCATCATCGGCGAGGGCGGCTCGGGCGGGGCGGTGGCCTTCGCCACCGGCAACCGTGTGGCGATGCTGGAACACTCGATCTATTCGGTGATCTCGCCCGAGGGCTGTGCCTCGATCCTTTGGAAAGATGCCGAAAAGATGCGCGAAGCCGCCGAGGCGCTGCGCCTGACCGCGCAGGATCTCAAGAAACTCGGCGTCGTGGACCGGGTGATCCCCGAGCCCAAGGGCGGCGCCCACCGGGACGCGGGCGCGGCCATTGCCAGCGTCGGAGAGGCTATCGAGGCGTTGCTGCAAGAGATGGACGGCCAGGACCGCGCCAAGCTGATCTCGGACCGCCGCCGCAAGTATCTCGACATGGGCAAGACCGGGCTGGCGGCCTGACACGGCGCGCCACGCACCCTGCTTCTTCTCTTTGAAAATACCTCCGGGGGAGGCCCGGTACGGGCCGGGGGCAGCGCCCCCTCCCCGCCTACCCCCGCCGTAGCCGGTTGAGCAGCGCGGCACTCGGCTCGCCCGTGGCGGGCAGGCCCACGCTCTGCTGAAAGCCGGTGATCGCGGCGCGGGTCTTCGACCCGATCACCCCGTCCGCGCCGCCGGTGTCGAAGCCGCGCGCGGTCAGCAGCCGTTGCATCTCCTTGCGGTCCTCCAGCGTCAGCCCCGTCGCATCTGCCCCGAACGCCGTGCGGAACGGGCCGCCCCCGGCCAACCGGTCCGACAGGTGCCCGATCCCGATCGCGTAGAGGTCGGAGTTGTTGTAGCGCTTGATCACGTTGAAATTGTGGAACACCGCAATGCGTGGCCCTGGCACCTGCGGTTGCAACACTTGCAACGGCGTGCCCCAGGCCGCGGCCTGCGAGCCCAGCTCGCCGCCCCAGGGCTGGCCGGTGCGCCAACCCGAGCGTTGCAGGTAAGCCGCCGCCGAGGCCAACGCATCGGTTGGATCGTCCGACCAGATGTCGCGCCGCCCGTCCCCGTCGAAATCCACCGCATAGGCCTGGTAGCTGGTAGGGATGAACTGCGTGTGTCCCATCGCCCCCGCCCAGCTTCCGGTCATGCGGTCGGGCGTGGTATCGCCGCTATCGAGGATCTTCAGCGCCGCGATCAGCTGTTTCTCGAAGAACGCCCCGCGCCGCCCGTCATAGGCCAGCGTCGAGACCGCCGAGATCACCGGCACGTCGCCGCGCCGCGCGCCATAGCGGCTCTCAAGCCCCCAGACCGCGACAACCACTTCCTTCTCGACGCCATAGCGCGCCTCGATCCGGTCCAGAAGCCCGGCGTGGCGTTGCAGCATCTGCCGGCCAGTGGCGATGCGCTCGTCCGAGGCAGCGATGGCCAGGTAATCCTCAAGCGTGCGAGTGAACTCGGCCTGGTTGCGGTCGCGCTCGATCACGTCGGGCAGATAGCCCGCGCCGCGAAAGGCGCGGTCCAGTGTCGCCTGCGAGATCCCCGCCGATGCGGCGCGCGGCTTGAACCCTGCGACCCAGGCATCGAACCCGGCATTTGGCACCGCGCGATAGCTGGTCTCGGCCGCCGGCGTGGTGGGAAGTGTGCGCATGCATCCGCTCGTCATCAGGGCGAGTGTGCCCAGGGCGAAGGCCCGTCGTGTTACCTGCATTTCTCTGCTCTCGCTTATGGTGCGTTTCCCACACCCTAGAGCAAGCAGCGGATTCGGCCAATCGCCCGGCGCGCGCCCGGCGGGCGATTGGGCATGAAAGCGCCGCTCAACTCCGCCAGCGCAACAGCCGCTTCTCGATCAGCCCGATGCCCCAGCTCACCAGCACGCCCAGCGCCGACAGGATCACCACCCCGGCAAAGAGCCGCTCCAGGTCGTAGAGCGAGCCGGCCTGGAGGATGTAGGCGCCGATGCCGTGTTCCGCCCCCAGCATCTCGGCCGCCACCAGCAGGATGATCCCGATGGCCAGGCTCACCCGCAACCCCGAGAGAATTCCCGGCAGCGCCCCGGGCAGCACGATCTTGCCCACGATGGACGTCCAGCGCAGGCCAAAGCTCTGCCCCATGCGGATCAGGCCCCGATCCACGTTGTCCACCGCGCCGAAGGTCGCCACCACCGTGGGCGTGAAGGTGCCCAGCGCGATCAGCGCGTATTTCGACCCCTCGTCGATGCCGAACCAGATCACGAAGAGCGGCAGAAGCGCGATCTTGGGGATCGGGAACAACGCCGAGACCAGCGGCACCAGCCCCGCCCGCGCATAGGAGAAAAGCCCGATGGCCAGTCCCAGCGCGATACCGGCGCTGACGCCCATCAGGCTGCCGACCACCAGCCGGGTGAGCGAGGGTGTCATATGCGAGACCAGCATACCCGACTGCCACAGCTCGACCAGCGTGGCGCCCACATCCGAGGGGCGCGGCAAAGTCAGGTTCGAGATCCAGCCCGCGCGCGTGCCCCATTCGATCACCAGCAGAAGCACCGCGAACACGGCAAGGCCGATGCCGCGCTTGGCCACGGGGCGGAAGCCGCCGCCGCGAAACGGGACCGCGCGCGCAGCCTGCGCCTCAGGCATCGGCAAGCTCCTTGTCGGCGGCCTGCGCCTCCTCGCGGATCAGCGACCAGAGCTGCGCCTGCACCGCCTCCAGCGCGGGGTGGCCGGGTCGCCGCTCGGCCAGGGGCAGGTCGATCTCGACCAGGTCGCGCAACCGCCCCGGCCGGCGCGAGAGCACCGCGATGCGATGGCCGAGGCGCACCGCCTCGGCAAGGTTGTGGGTGACATAGACCCCGGTGAAGGGCACCCGGGTCCACAGGCTTACCAGATCCTCCATCAGCAACTCGCGCGTCTGCGCGTCGAGCGCCGAGAGCGGCTCGTCCAAGAGCAGCACCGCCGGGTTCACCGCCAGCGCGCGGGCGATGGCCACGCGCTGTTTCATGCCGCCCGAGAGCTGGCGCGGCAGCGCGTCGTGGAAATCACCCAGCCCTGTGCGCGCCAGCACATCGGCCACGATCCCGCGCCGCGCCGCGCGGCCCAGCCCGTGATCCTCCAGCACCAGCGAGACATTGCCCGCCACGCTGCGCCAGGGCAGCAGCGCGAAGTCCTGGAACACGTAGGTGAGCGGGTTGAGGCAATCGGACGGCGGCTCGCCCAGTTGCAGCACCCGGCCTTCGTCGGGCGTCTCCAACCCGCCCAGCAGGCGCAGGAGCGTGGACTTGCCGCAACCCGAGGGGCCGATCACGCACAGGATCTCGCCCGCCGGGATACGCAGCGAGACATCGTCCAGCACCGTCATGTCGCCATAGCGGTGGGTGATATGGTCCAGGGTCATTTCCATGGAGTGTTCCGGGCGGGCGGGCCCGCCCGGGCGCCTTACATCATCTCGACATAGGAGGGATCGACCAGCGTCTCGGCGGTGATCGAGTCCTTGATCAGCCCCTCCGAGCGGAACCACCCGATCTGGTCCTCGACCGAGGCCATGTTGAGCGCGGCATTCGCGTTGATGCGCATCGCCCCGTTGCGGATCGAGGGCGCCGCCTTCTCATAGGGTCGGTCGGTATAGACGTATTTGTGGATCAGCTTCACCATCTCCTCGGCGGCCTCGTCCCCGGCGGTCTTGTCGACAAGCGCCGCGTTGAAATCCGCCGCCCCGCGCGAGAAGGCGCGCAGGAAGCTCTCGGTCTTGGCGCGCTCGTTGGCGGCATTCTCGGCCGAGGTGAAGACCGTCGTGACCTGGTAGTTCGGCAGGTAGTCGGCGACCATGCCGATCGGCTTGACCGCACCGCCGCCCGCCAGCGCCTTGGCGATATGCGGCACGATGGACCAGGCGTCCACCTGGCCCGATTTCATCGCGCCGATGATCGCGCCCACCTTCTGAAGAGGCTTGAAGCTGACCTCGGCCCCCTCGGCGGCGGCGATCTTCGAGCCCATGTAGTGAAAGGACGACCCCGGCTGCGTCACGGCAAAGCTGCGCCCGTCCAGCGCGGCCGGGCTGGTCAGGCCCGCGTCATGGGCGGCGTTCGAGGCCAGGATCATCTGCCCGTCGATACCCTTCTCCTCGCTCAGCGCGCCGCCGATCACCTTGGCCGCGCCCTTCTCGGCCAGGCTGATGAGCCCGCCCGAGATCGCGGTCACGCCGAAATCGGCGTCGCCGCTGGCGATGGCCACGGCCATGGGCTGCGCGGCCTGGAAGAACTTGAACTCGACATCCAGCCCTTCGTCGGTGAAATAGCCCTGCTCGAAAGCCACGAAACTGGCGGCGTGGCTGGTGAAGCGCAGCGCGCCCACGGTGAGCTTGCTGTCGGCAAGCGCCGGGGTTGCCAGGTAGGGCAGCGTCGCCGCACCGCCCAGTAGGCCCATCGCCCCGCGGCGTGTGAAATCGGTCATGTCGTCTCTCCTCCCAATGCTCGGACCACGTTAGCGGGGCCCGAGGGGCGGGCGCAATCGGTTTGCGCCGGTGCCGCTCACCCCACCAGCATCTTCAGCCCCTGGGTCACGTCCGAGCGCACCGCCAGCCGCAGCCCCGGCTCGTCACCCGCCTTGAGCGCGGCCAGGATCAGCCGGTGATAATGGGGCGGCTCGGTCCGGCGCAGGCGGCCGTAGAGCGCGCGCATGGTCGGGCCCATCTGCAACCATACGGTTTCCGTCATGGCCAGCATCGCCGGCGCCTGGGCGCGCAGATAGAGCGTGCGGTGAAACTCGAGATTGGCACGGATATAGCCCACCGCGTCGCGCCGGGCGATCACCGGGGCGATGGCGTTGTTGATGGTCTGAAGCCGGTCGATCAGCGCGATATGGGCGCGCGGCAAGGCCCGGCTGGCCAGCTCGACCTCGATCAGCGCGCGCAGCGCGGCCAATTCCTCGATCCGCTCGTTGCTCAGCTCCGGCGTGGTCACCCGGCCCGAGCTGGACAGGGTCAGCGCCCCCTCGGCGGCCAACCGGCGCACCGCCTCGCGCGCGGGCGTCATCGAAACGCCGAACTCGGCCCCGATCCCGCGCAGGGTCAGCGGCTGGCCCGGGGTCATCTCGCCATGCATGATCCGGGTGCGCAGGCTGCGATAGACCCGGTCATGGGCCGAAGGCGCGGCATCGGCGCCGCGCGAGGGGGCGGGAACGGGGGCGATCATGGCGCAACTGTGATCACGAACGCGCGCGCGGTCAACGCCCCCTCACTCGAAGCGGTAGCGATGCAGCGCGCCGCCCTCGCGCCGCAGCCACGCGCGCGGCGCGGCGTAGGGGCCGTACAGCCGCTCCACCGTGTCCCAGAAGGCGCGCGAATGGTTCATCTCGGAAAGGTGCGCCACCTCGTGCGCGGCGACGTAATGCAGAATCTCTGGCGGGGCCAGGATCAGCCGCCAAGAATACATCAGCCCGCCGGTCGAGGAACACGAGCCCCAGCGCGAGCGCGTGTCGCGCAGCGTGATCCGGGCATAGGGCCGACCCAGCGCCGTGGCATACCGATCCGAAGCGGCGGTCAGCCGGTCACGCGCCAACTCGCGCAACCAGGCTTGCAGGCGCCGGCCCGAGGCGTCGGCGGGCACCGCGATCTCGCCGCC
>DOIS01000186.1:11312-12615 GCA_003511785.1 Paracoccaceae bacterium | reverse complement strand
GCGCGCGCCGCCAGGCTGTCGCGCAGCGGCAGGCGGTCCACCGCGGGCTGGCCGATCGCGGCGAGCGCGTGTTTCAGCCGGGCCGGGCTGCGCCACCGGGTCAGCGCCACGCCCAGAAGCATTCGTAAAGCAGGTCGGTGCGCAGAAGCGTGCCATCCACGTCCAGCACGAGCGGCATCGCGGCCTCATCCGGGGCGTCGGGCGGGGCGGAACGGGGCAGGTCTCCGGTCATGCCGCCCTTGCCGCACGGCGGTCGGGGGCTGGGGGCGAAATCCGCCTCATCCGCTTGTCATCCTTGACGCAGATCATGTTCGCCCGGGGTGCGAGGTTTCACTTTGGTACACATTCCAATAAGGTGACATGTGGCGATGGACGCGGCAAGGGAGTGGGCACGAGCGCGAAACGGTTTCTTGTCACGGGCGGCGCCGGGTTCATGGGGATCAACCTGGTGCGGCACCTGCTGGCGCGCGGGCATGACGTGCGCAGCTATGACATCGCGCCGTTTTCCTATCCCGAGGCGGACCGCATCTCGGAGTTGCGCGGCGACATCCGCGACCCCGAGTTGCACGAGGCGGCCTTCGACGGGGTGGACGTGGTGGTGCATTGCGCCGCCGCCCTGCCCCTCGCGTCGCCCGAAGAAATTCGCTCGACCAACGTGGACGGCACCCGCCTGATGCTAGAGGCGGCGCGGGAGCGCGGCATCGACCGGTTCATCCATATCTCCTCGACCGCCGTGTACGGAATTCCCGACCACCATCCCCTGGTCGAGGCCGACCCGATGGTGGGTATCGGGCCGTATGGCGAGTCCAAGGTCGCCGCCGAAGCGGTCTGCGCCGAGTTTCGCGATGCGGGCATGATCCTGCCGGTGTTGCGCCCCAAGAGCTTCGTCGGCCCCGAGCGGTTGGGCGCCTTCGAACTGCTGTATGACTTCGCCGCCGACGGGCACAATTTCCCCGTTCTTGGGTCGGGCGACAATCTCTATCAGCTGCTCGACGTCGAGGATCTGACCCAGGCCGTGCTGCTGTGTGCCGAGTTGCCCGCCGATACGGTCAGCGACACGTTTAACATCGGCGCCGCACGCTTCGGGTCGCTGCGCGAGAGCTTCTAGGCGGTGTTGGACCGTGCCGGTCACGGCAAGCGCGTGATCGGCCTGCCCGCAGCGCCGGCGATCTGGACCTTGCGCACGCTCGAGGCGCTGCACCTGTCGCCGCTCTACAAGTGGATCTACGAGACCGTCGGCAAGGACAGTTTCGTGAGCATCGACAAGGCCGTCGAGCGGCTTGGCTTTGCCCCCGCCCATTCC
>DOIS01000186.1:0-10970 GCA_003511785.1 Paracoccaceae bacterium | reverse complement strand
CGCTGATCCGCAATTACGAGTGGTATCTGGACAATCGCGACCGGATCTCGGCCCAGCCCGGCGTCTCGCACCGGGTGCCCTGGAAAAGGGGCGCGCTGCGGCTGGTGCGCTGGGTGATGTGAAAGGCCGACCGGCAAGGAGGACGAGATGATCGGGACCGCAAGCAGAACCGTCCTGGGCGCCCTGGCCGCGCTGGCCCTGTCGATCCCGGGGGCGGTGGCACAGGATGCCGTGCGGCTGGCCGCGCAGAACGCCGAATACGAGGCGGTGCGCGCCAAGGACGTGATCGCGTTGCAGCCCTTTCGCAGCAGCGCCTCGGCAGTCGATGCGGCGACCGGGCGGCATGTCACGCTGGTCTCGCTGAACCCGGCGACCGACGCCTGGTTTCTGTTGCAGCTGCGCGCGACCGGCGACGGGGCGCCCGAAAGCTTCCACATCGAGAACCCCGATCCCGCGCGGCAGGACCTGGTCTTGCGGCAGGGGCCGACCCCGCGCTGGTGGTCACCACGCCCGAGGGCAGCACCGATTGCGCCCCCTGGGCCGAGGGCGAAGCCGAGCTGACCGCCGCGCGCCGGAGCGGGCTGGCCTATGCGCCGCTCTGCGACGGGGCGCTGTTCCTGCGCAACCGCGTGACCGGCGCGCGCACCAATATCGAGGCCACGACCGATTTCCTGCGCGACAATGTCTGGGGCGGCGAAAGCATCGTGCGCTTCGTGCGCGACACGTTCTTCCGTGACTCCCAGTTGGAGACAAGCGAGACCGCTGGACAGCGGCCCCGAGGGTGCCGAGACCGGCCCCGCGCCGATGCGCGGCCGGGTGCCGCCCGAGGACCAGCCGGCGATCTCGACCCTGCTCGACATCGCGCCGGACGGGGCCGATCCGGGGCGAATGACCATCGGGCAGTGGTATCCCGCCGCCGGGCTGGACGGCGTCTATGCCAGTGCCTTCCAGCCGCGCGCGGTGGCCGAAGAGGTGTTCGCCGTGCCCGGCGCCAACCGGCTACATGATCGCCTTCGACCTCGGGCTTTACGGGCTGGGCTATGCGGTGGGCACCGATCACCCCGCGCTCGGCTGGTCGTCGCGGCCGCCCTACGCGGTGCGACCGCCGGAATTGCCGGGGCCGGACGGGATCGGCACGGCCATGCCGCTGGTCACGCTGGGCATGGTCAACCCGGTGATCGCCAACCGCGCGGTCGCCACCTTCACCGCCGGGCTCAAGCGCCAGCACGGCGCGTTCAAGTTCGGCGACATGGCCGGGTTCAACATGGGCCATCACTACGGCTTCATCGAGAAGGGCGTGATCCTGAGCAAGCTGCAACCGAACCTCTCGACGCTCTACGGGCTGACCGACGGGACGATCGCCATGAAGACTTGGGAAGAGGCCGACAACGCCCTGCTGCCTCGCATTGCGTTTGCGCGCCAGAACGGGGTGCCGCTGGTCGTCGCCGACCCGGTCACCGGACAGCCCGTGCCGGGTGACAGGGTGACGCAATGGGGTCCGGGCAACTGGTCCGGCTCGGCCAAGGCCGAGCTGCGTACCCTGCGCGCGGGGGCCTGCATGGCGTCGCATGAGGGGCGGGACTGGCTGCTCTACGGCTATTTCTCCTCGGCCACGCCCTCGGCCATGGCGCGGGTCTTCATGGCCTATCGCTGCGATTATGCCATGCTGCTGGGCATGAACGCGCTCGAACACACCTATCTGGCGCTTTATGTCCCGCGGGGCGGGCGGATGCATGTCGCTCACCTGGTGCCAGGCATGGCCCTGATCGAGAAGAAGGCGCGCGACGGCACCATCCTGCCGCGCTTCATCGGCTTCGCCGACAATCGCGACCTGTTCTACGTCACCCGCAAGGAGCCGCGCCCATGAGACCGCTCGCCCCGATGCTCGCCCTCTGTGCCGCGCTGGTGCTGCCAGGCTCTGTGGCGGCGCAGGCACGCTGCAAGAAGCCAACGCGCGACTGTTCCAGCAATTGCAAACGGTGCACGATCTCGGCCCGGCCCAGATGCGGCGGGTGCAGGAGATCTTCGCCAAGTCCGGTTTCATGGGCCAGGGCAATCCCCGGATCACCCGCCACCCGATGACCCCCGAGCAGTGCCGCGCGCGCATCCCCGGCGGCGTCGCCAGCTATGACAACGCCCGCAACCGGCGCATCTGCGGCGATCGCTACATGGCACCGCTTTACGATCCGCGCACGCAATCGCCGGGCGACGCCACGGCCTGCATCGACATGTTCGAGTTTCCCAACATCCCCTGCACCTATCCGGTGGTCTGGACCAAGGCCAAGGAAGCCGCCGAGATCTGCGCCGCAGTGGGCAAGCGGCTGTGCGACGCGCATGAATGGGAAGGCGCCTGCGCCGGGGCGCTGGAGCCGCCGGACTACGTCTTCGGCGCGGGATCGGTGGCGGCGGCGCGCAGCGTGCACAACGCGAAATACGCCGCCAGCAAGAGCTGGGCCTACGGTCCCGAGTTCCGGCGCGGGGTCTGCGCGCAGGCCAGCGCCAAGAGCCCGGGCTGCGGCGGCGGCGGATACAACAGCTGCGGGTCGAACACCTATCCCACCGGCGCCTTCCCGGAGTGCCGCAGCCGGCTGGGCGTCTATGACCAGCACGGCAACGCGGCCGAACACATGAACCTGCCCATGGCCCCCGACCAGATGGCCAGCCGTGGCAGCACCAAGCTGGGCGTGACCGAGATGAAGGGCAGCTGGTTCATCTGGGACAGCTACCGGGCGCATCCCGGCTGGTGCCGCTGGCGCGCACCGTTCTGGCATGGCAGCCGGATGATGAGCCCGTCGAGCCACGAGAACTACCATCTGGGCTTTCGCTGCTGCAAGACGGTCGATTAGAGGCGCGGCCCCACGACGGGGCACCGGCGCTCAATACTGGCTGGCCAGAAGCCGCACCGGGTCCGCGATCGGCCCCTCGCCGCTGACCACGTGGGCCAGGTCGCGGTCCTGGATCAGGTCCGCCAGGTCGACCGCCCGCCCGTCGGCGAAGGCCGTGCGGCTGACCAGCCGGACGCCGTGGCTGTAATCGGCATAGCCCGCCCCGTGCACGGTGCTTAGCGGCTGGATCGGCCGCCCGTCGCTGCGGTGCCAGCCATAGATCGCGACCCGCCCCGGCTTGCTGTAGAGCCGGTTGGTCAGGACGATGTCCTTCTTCTGCCCGGCGCTCAGGTCGTCGGGGCTTCGGGCGATGCGGCCCTTCTGGCCGTCCAGCGTGCGGTCGTGCTCGACCAGATAGGCGGTCGATTCCATCTGCGGCGACGGGGTCATCGGCTGCGGCGTCATGCGGATGCGCGCCTGACCGTGGATCGCGTCCACCATCTTGGGCGTGGGCAGGAGAAAGCCCATCTCGACCGCGATCCGCGCCGCCGCGGCCAGACCCAGCGGCACCCGCACGAAATCGCGGTCGTCGCCGATGGCCAGGTAGTCGGGCGTCACGCAGACCGTGACCTGCACCGCCCGCCCGTCGGCGCGCCGGCCGCTGAACGTGACCGGCCACAGGCGCCGCAGCAGGTCGGGCACGTTCCCGGCCAGCACCTGCTCCATCACCCGCGCATCGCGGCTGGCCCCGTGCGCGTCGCGCAGCACCGCCATCACCTCGCTGCCGGCAGGTGCCTGCGCGGTCCGGTCGGGAATGCCCCGCGCCAGGGTGACGGGGCACTGGCCCGCCGCCTGCCCCGGCCCGGCCGCGAACCCGGCCCATGCAAGAAAAGACAACGCGCCCAGGGCGCGCAGGGCAAACCGGCTGCTCGACATGTCTGAATCCTGTCTCGTGATCCTCGATAGACAGATTCCATTATTTCGGTGTTTTCTCAACATCCGGTGACCCGGTGGGCAGGAATCCCGCCGCTGCCGCGCGTCCAGGCCCCGCCTCAGCGCGCTGGACGACGGCCCGGCGCCTGCCTAAGCTCGGCTCATGCGCAACAAGATCGTCTCCGCCACCGATGCCGCCGCCCTAGTGAAGGACGGCGACACCCTGACCACTTCCGGCTTTGTCGGCATCGGCGTGCCGGACGCGCTTCTCGCCGCGATCGAGGCGCGGTTTGTCGAGACGGGCCACCCGCGCGACCTGTCGCTTGTCTTCGCCGCAGGACAGGGTGACGGCAAGGACCGGGGGCTGAACCGGCTGGGGCATGAGGGGCTGGTGAAACGGGTGATCGGCGGGCATTGGGGGCTGATCCCGAAACTCGCCGCGCTGGCGGTGGAGGGCCGGATCGAGGGCTGGAACCTGCCGCAGGGCTGCATCAGCCAGCTCTACCGCGACATCGCGGCGGGCAAGCCGGGGATGCTGTCCAAAGTCGGGCTCGAGACCTTCGTCGATCCGCGCCAGGGCGGCGGGGCGGTCAACGCGATCTCGACCGAACCACAGGTCGAGTTGATGGAGATCGGCGGCGAGGAGGTTCTGTTCTACCGCGCCCAGCGGCTGACCGTGGCGCTGCTGCGCGGGACCACGGCGGACGAGGCGGGCAACATCACCATGGAGCGCGAGGCGCTGACCATCGACAATCTCGCCCAGGCGATGGCGATCAAGGCCGCGGGCGGCGTGGTGATCGTGCAGGTCGAGCGCGTGGCCAAGGCGCACAGCCTCCCCGCGCGCGAGGTGCAGATCCCCGGCGTTCTGGTGGATGCGGTCGTGGTGGCCCCGCCCGAACAGCACATGCAGACCTATGCCACGGCGTTCAGCCAGGGGTTCACCAACCGGATGCGCTGCCCCGAGGGCGACCTGCCGGCCATGCCGCTCACCGCGCGCAAGGTGATTGCCCGGCGCTGCGCGTTCGAGCTTCCGGTCAACGGGGTGGTCAATCTCGGCATCGGGATGCCCGAGGGCGTGGCCAGCGTCGCCGCCGAGGAGGGGCTGCTCGATCACCTGACGCTCACCGCCGAGCCGGGGGTGATCGGCGGACAGCCGGCCTCGGGTCTGGATTTCGGCGCGGCGGTCAACACCGATGCGGTGATCCCGCAGAACGCCCAGTTCGATTTCTACGATGGCGGGGGGCTGGACATGGCCTGCCTGGGGCTGGCGCAGGCGGACGCGGCGGGCAATGTCAACGTCTCGCGCTTCGGCCCGCGCCTGGCCGGGGCCGGGGGCTTCATCAACATCAGCCAGAATGCCCGCGCCGTGGTCTTCGCCGGCACCTTCACCGCGCAGGGGCTGGAGGTGGAGATCGCCGACGGCGCGGTGCGCATCCGGCAGGAGGGCACCGCCCGCAAGTTTCTCGACCGGGTCGAGCAGATCACTTTCTCCGGCGCGCGCGCGGCCCGCCTGGGCCAGCCGGTGCTCTTTGTCACCGAACGCTGTGTCTTCGCGCTGACCCCGCGGGGGCTGAAACTGACCGAGATCGCCCCGGGCATCGACCTCGACCGCGATATTCTGGGCCAGATGGCCGTGCGCCCGATCATCGAGGATGTCGAGGAAATGGACGCACGCCTCTTCGCCGAGGGCGAGATGGACCTGCGTGCCGATCTGCTGCATCTCGACTGGCCCGAACGGATCGCACTCGATGCCGAGCGCCAACGACTGTTCCTGAATTTCGAGAAGATGCGCATCCGCAGCCGCGAGGAGATCGACCTGATCGGCCGCTTGGTGGAAGAGACCTGCGCACCGCTCGGGGCGCGGGTGGACGTGATCGTGAACTATGACGGGTTCCGCATCGACGAGACGCTGGAGGGCGATTGGGCACGCATGGTCGCCCGCTTGACCGAACGGCATTACCGCAAGGTCTCGCGCTATTCCGGGTCGGCCTTCATGCGAATGAAACTGGGCCGGGTCTTCCCAGCCGAGCGCACCCATATCTACGAATCCCGCGATCAGGCGCGGCGGTTCCTGGACTAGGGCGGACAGAACGGCCCTCACGGACCCGGCGCCTAGACGCCGTCGATCAGAATGCCGAGCGCCCGTTTCAGCGCGTCGCGGTGGTCCGCGAGGCTGCCCACCGGGTCGCCCATTTCGGACCGGGGCACCGCGGCAAGCTCCTGGGTTCGCACGATCCAGGTGATGCCGTCGAAGGCCACGGTCGGGGTCAGGCCCGGAAAGGCCGCGTAGCGACCGGCCTCGCGCAGCGGCGCCACGACGCGCGAGGCGTCGATCCCGATCAGGTCGGTCTGAAGATCGACGACCAGTTGCCCGCCGGTCACGCGGTGAAGATCGAACTGCGCCATCGTTCCCGCGTCTAGAACGACCGGAAGCGCGACAGGGCGAGCCCGGCGGTCTCGACCTCTTCGGCATAGCGGTCGATTGCCGCGCCGTTCTCCTCGCGCCAGCGCCGGTTGCGCTCCAGCTTGGCCGCCTCGACGATCGCCGCCTCGGCCAGGCGCGACATGTTCAGGCCCAGCGACCGCGCGGTTTCCGCGACCTCGGCGTCCAAAGTCAGATTTACCCTGATACGTCCCATCGCGCCCTCCTGGTCATGCGTATGGCTCATAAGGATAAGTTGCACGGCAGGTGCGTGCAAGATCGGTTCGCGGACAGGCCATGCTTAATTGACAAGCAAGTGTTTGGTAATCCGGTGTATCTGTGCTTGCCTAGCACTCCATCAAGGCGGCGCGAAGGGGACGACATGCAGCTGCGGATCGGAATCGTTGGCGCCGGGGCGATCGGCGGCTTCTTCGGCGCCCATCTGGGCAAGGCCGGGGCCCGGCTGGCCGTGCTTGCGCGGGGGCGCACCCTGGAGGCCCTGTCGCGCGAGGGGCTGGTGCTCGAGCATGACGGGGGAAGGATCGCGCACCGGCCAGAGGAGGTGTCGGACGATCCGGCCGCCCTCGGTCCGGTCGATCTGCTGCTGGTCACGGTCAAAGGCCAGGATGCCGAGGCCGCCGTCGCGACGGTGGCGCCGATGATCGGGCCGCACACGCGCATTCTGAGCCTTCAGAACGGGTTGGGCGGTGTCGAGACCATGGCCAGGCTGCATGGCGCGGACAGGGTGCTGGCGGGCGTGACCTATGTGCCGGCCTCGGTCTCGGCGCCGGGCCAGGTGCGCCACACCGGGCCGGTCACCCGTACGATCTTCGGACCGTTCGTGCCGCAGGCGGCCAGTCCGCTGGGGCCGGCCCTTGCCGAGCTGAGCCAGGCCGCGGGGCTCGACATGCAGCATCACGACGACCCCATGCCCGAGATCTGGAGCAAGTTCGTCATGCTCGCCCCGTTTCACATCGTTTCGGCGTTGACGCGGCTGCCGCTGGGCGGTTGGATCGACTGCGACCCGACCCGGGCGCTTTATGCGCAAGGCATGGCCGAGGTCGCTGAAATCGCCCGCGCCCGGGGGACAGCCCTGCCCGATGACCTGGTGCAGCGGCATCTGGCCTTCTCGCGCGAGACGGCGGACCGGCGCACGTGGGCCTCGATGCTCGACGATCTCGAACGCGGCCGTCCGCTCGAGCTTGAGGCGACGGTCGGCTGGCTTCTGGCGCGCGCGTGAAGCGGGCGTAATCCGCCCCCAGCCGGTCGAGCTTGCGTTTCAGGGCGGCGAACTCCCGTGTGCCCAGATCGGCGCCCAGGCCCGACATCGCCTGCTTATGGGCCAGCTTTTGAACCTCTTCGGGCGGGGTGTGCAGCTGACCCGCCGCTTGCGCGGCGATCTGGATGCGGCAGGCCTGTTCGAGATAGAACATCATGATGAAGGCCTCGGGGATCGACCGGCCCCCGGCCAGAAGCCCGTGGTTGCGCAGGATCAGCAACTGGCGCCGGTCGCCCAGATCGGCCAGCAGGCGCGCCTGTTCTTCCGGGTTGAGGGCCAGCCCCTCAAACTCATGATAGCCGATCAGGTCCCAGTAGAGCAGCGCGGTCTGGCTGATCGGCAGAAGCCCCTCGGCCTGCGCCGAGACGCCCGCCCCGGCCGTGGTGTGGGTGTGGATGATGCAGGTCAGATCGTGGCGTTCGCGGTGAATGCAGGAATGGATCACGTATCCCGCCGGGTTGATCGGCGCCGCCTCGGCATCGACCGGGGTGCCATCCAGGTCCACCTTGACCAGCGACGAGGCCGTGATCTCCTCGTAGAGCGGGCCGAAGGGGTTGAGCAGGAAATGCGCCTCGGGCCCCGGGACGCGGGCCGAAATGTGGTTGTAGATCAGGTCGTCCATGCCGAAATGCGCGATCAGCCGGTAGGCGGCGGCCAGGTCGATCCGGGTTTGCCATTCATCGGCCGACATGCCGACGGGGGGCGGCGGGACGGTGTCGGACATGTGCGAACTCCTTGTTTTCTCTACGAAGACCGGCGCGGGCGCCTTTGGCCTGCGCGCCCCTTCAGGCACATGGTCGGAAAATAAGTATTGCGACAATACATATTCGCCGCAAATTTGAACAGTCGTTTGTTAGGCAAACGGGCGACTCGAAGCGGGAGGGCTTCGCGCCCCGGCCTCACGGCGCGAATTGAGCATGGTGATGGCCTGGCCGCATAATTTCCCCGGCCTCGCCTCGATCGCCTACAACTTCGCGCAATATGTCGAGGAACTCAGCGACGGCGCGATCACTGTGAAGGTCAACGCCGCCGGGGAGTTGGTCGGCGCCTTCGAGGTGTTCGACGCGGTGGGCCAGGGCACTGCCGATTGCTATCACGCCTCGCCGATGTTCCTCGCGGGCAAGTGGCAGCCCGCAACCTTCTTCGGCCTGGTGTCCTTCGGGCTGAACGCGGTCGAACACTGCGCCTGGATGTATTTCGGGGGCGGCGAGGAGTTGCAGGACAAGCCCTATCGCGAGTTACTGAACCTCAAGGCCTTTACCTGCGGCCATACCGGCACCCAGATGGCGGGCTGGTTCAACAAGGAAATCAACAGCCTGGACGATTTCAAGGGAATCAAGATGCGCAGCTCGGGCATCGCCGGCGAGGTCATGCGCCGGGTCGGCGCCAGCGCCGTGATGATCCCGCCGCAGGAGATCTTCACCTCGCTCCAGTCCGGCGCCATCGACGCGACCGAGCTGTGCTGCGCCTGGCTCGACAGCGCCAACGGCTTCCATCAGTACACCAAGTATTACTACGCCCCCGGCTGGCAGGAGGTGAACAGCGCGGGCGAGATCGGGTTGAACGTCGATCTGTGGGACGATCTGAGCGACCACGAGAAGCTCATCATGCGCCACGCCGCGAAATCGGCCAACTCGACGAATCTGGGCGAATGGCCCTACTACAACGCCAAGGCGATGGACACGCTGCGCGACGAGCACGGTGTCGAACTGCGCACCTATCCCGACGACGTGTTGACGGCGCTTGCGCAGACCTCGTCCGAAGTGGTGGCCGAACTGGCCGAGACCGACGATTACTCGCGCGAGATCTACGCCAGCTGGAAGGACTACCGCGATACGGCGCTGCGCTACTCCGCGCTGGTGGACTACCCGATGTATCGCGCGCGCAAGCTGGCCTTCGACGCGGGCGCCTGACACCTGCCGCCACGGGACCGGGCCCGCGCGGTCCGGTCCCCTGTAGTCTTTCACCGGATCGTCGGAAAGGATGCCGCCGTCGTGCGAACCCTCGACCGTATCGTGGGGCTGCTGGATGCGCTGACCGCCTGGATCGGGCGGGCCTTCAGCTGGCTGACGCTGTTCATGGTCCTGATGACCTTCGCCAACGTGGTGCTGCGCTATGTCTTCGGCCTGTCCATCGTGGCGGCCTATGAAACGGTGGTCTATGCCTTCGGCATCGTGCTGACCGGGGTCGCGGGCTGGACCCTGCTGACCGACCAGCACGTGCGCATCGACGTGTTTTATGGCCGCATGTCCGGCCGCGCCCAGGCCTGGGTGAACGTGGTGGGCACGGTGATCTTCCTGGTGCCGCTGCTCTACGTGGTGGCCTCGCGGTCCTGGGGCTATGTCGGGCGGTCGTGGAAGATGCGCGAGACCTCGAACGAGATCGCGGGACTGGATTACCTCTACGTGCTGAAATCCTTCATGCTGGTCTTTGTCGTCGTGCTGGCCATCCAGGGCCTCGCCTTCTTCCTGCGCAACCTGCGGGTGCTGATCTTGGGCGGCGAGATCCGAGGCCCCGCGCCCGGCAACCTGCCCGCTCCGCCGCCCGGCGAGGACATGGCCGGTGCGGCACAGCCCGAGCGGGGCCGCCCATGATCGCCGAATTCCTGGAACTGGCGCTGTTCCTGTCGATCTTCGTGCTGATCCTGTTCGGCTTTCCGGTGGCCTTCACGCTGGCGGGCACCGCGCTGGCCTTTGCCGTGCTGGGCGACTGGCTGGGGGTGTTCCAGCTGCGCCAGCTCAATTTCCTGCCGCAACGGATATTCGCGATCATGTCGAACGAGGTGCTGATCGCGGCGCCGATGTTTATCTTCATGGGGCTGGTGCTGGAACGTTCGCGCATCGCCGCCGATCTGCTCACCTCGATGGCCAAGCTGTTTCGCGGGATGCGCGGGGGGCTGGCCCTGTCGGTGGTGGTCGTGGGCATGTTGATGGCCGCCTCGACCGGCATCGTGGGGGCGACCGTGGTGACCATGGGGCTGATCGCGCTGCCGGTGATGCTGCGCGCGGGATACGATCCGCGCCTGGCCACCGGCACGATCTGCGCCAGCGGCACGCTGGGGCAGGTGATCCCGCCCTCGATCGTGCTGGTGTTCCTGGGCGATGTGCTGACCTATGCCAACCAGCAGGCGAACCTGAAGTCTGGGAATTTCGCCGGCAAGTCGGTGGGCGTGGGCGATCTGTTCGCGGGTTCGCTGATCCCCGGTCTGGTGCTGGTGGGGCTTTATGCCCTTTATATCATGATCGTGGCCTGGGCGCGGCCTGCCATGGCCCCGGTGCCGCCACCCACCGCTGAAGAGGCGGCGATGACCCCGGGCGCACGGCTGCGTCTGTTGGCCCATGGGCTGTTGCCGCCGGGCATCCTGATCGTGGCGGTGCTGGGCTCGATCCTGTCGGGCATCGCCACGCCCACCGAGGCTGCGGGCGTGGGCGCGGTGGGGGCCTTGATGCTGGCCGCGATGCGGGCGCGGCCCGGTTTCGCCCCGGTGCTGCGCGCGGGCGTGGCGGCGGCG